>JBBTAR010000034.1:0-3491 GCA_038044065.1 Nanobdellota archaeon | reverse complement strand
AGCGAGCACCTGCGCGTCATCCAGTGCGATGAAAAATTTGCGCAGATGGTGCAGAGCTTCGTGAATAATGATGAACTTGTGCAGTTCGCAAGGGATTATGCTCACACTCAAGCAAGCGGATTTATGAGGCTTGCTTAATCAAGGCAAATCCATGGAATGATTTTTTCCGTGGCCATTGCTTACCTCCGAGCATCAGTTAAGCCTTCGGGTTTTGCTGGTGCTCATATTCTCTTCTTTCAAAATCTTGTGCGCTGGGATTTTTCTGAAAACTACTTGGTATTTATTAGTTATAACTTATCTGTTGCGTACTACTGCCTGCATTGCTTTTCGTTTCTTGTACTTTCGCAGAACGCGCCATGCCTGCAGGCCTGGCCCTTTTAACGCTGCCTGTAACGGCTTCATCTGCCACAGCAAAGCAGCTGCGGTGCCGGCAATATTTCCAAATTCTTTCGTCAGAAGTTTCTGCATAACTAGCTTTTGCCCCAGCCTTATGGCTTTTTTGCGCTCTTCAGCTGAAAATTCCGGTGTTGCAAAAATCGGGTCTTCACCGAAAGTTTTTGAATTCATATTAAGGTATTCTTCCGGGCTTGACAGAAGCAGATTTCTCTCTACTAGCTCTGCGTAAAGCTCTGTGCTTGGAAATGGTATTGGATTGTAAAATCTAACCTCGCTGAAGCCTGCATGCTTTGCGAAATCATAGCATTTCAAAAACTTGGCGTAAGTGTCGCCAAGCAGGCCTATTATAAAAAATCCGCCGAAAGGTATTCCTGCTTTTCGTGCAATACGCACTGCTTCGAATACTTCTTCAGCCTTCAAATTCTTTTTCATCTTGTCTAAAACTTCCTGATCGATTGACTCTATGCCCAGCGCGAAATAAAAACAGCCAGCCTGCTTCATCTTCGCAAGCAACTGTTCGCTAATCTTGTCTGCGCGGATGCCATTTCTCAAATCCCATCTTATTTTCATGCCGCTAGTAATTATCATGTCGCATATTTTTTCCGCTCTCTGCATGTTAAGTGTAAAATTATCATCAACAAAATGAAATTGTCGAAATCCTTTCTCGTGCCAGAAAGAAATTTCTTTTAAAATGTTCTCTGGCGTTCTTGGGCGCCATGGCGCGCCCTGCGCTGCCTTATTTGCGCAAAAAGTGCATAAATATGGGCATCCTCTCGAAGTTACAATTGGTATTTTAGAATCAACATACTGCTCCATGGGAAATAAGTCATACGCAGGAAATGCCAGCTCATCTAGATTCAACTCAAAAGGCCTCTGCGGATTTTCGACTATTTCGCCTCGTTCATTTTTCCAAATCAGGCTTGATATTTGCGAAATATCTTTTCCGCTAAGAAGCTCTACTATCGCGCGCTCGCCCTCGCGCGTCAGCACATATTCCGCAGTTGTAGCTTTTAGCACTTGTATTCCTAGTGTTGATCCGCCAGCACCACCCATAATCAACGGTATGCTTGGGAACTTTATTTTTAACGAATTTACAAAATCAAATACGTGTGAAAACTCCATGGACATAAAACTTATGCCAATTAAATCGGGCGCAAACGAAGAAATACGTTCGAAAATATCGTTAGGTTCGACGCGCATATCTATTACGCCAACCGCATAGCCAGCAGTCCTCGCAGAGCCTGCAATGTACGCTACGCCAGGCAATGGTGCTGTTGCCGCGCCTTTATCGCCGACTATGTTTGGAATTATAAATAATACTTTCTTATTAGTATTGCTATTCATCTCATAAAATTATACGGAAATCTTTTTATGGCTTTCTAGCACTACGTGTTCATGACAGATTCTTCTGTATTGGAACGAGTTGTCGGAAGTCTGCGGTATGAGCGCTTTATGTCTGGCGAGCAGGCAGTGATAGATTTTAGAAACATTGCCATAGTTGCTTCAGAGAGAGATGGCTGGCACCCCGCGCTAGAAGAGCTTCTCAAAGGCCAAATCGAGACAACAGACAGCGATGGAAATACGCAAGTAATAAATCTAGCTAAAAGAATAAGCGGAAGCAGGTATGTTGATGATCCAACTGCATTCCGCCCCTACGTCACTGTTCTTTTTGCACTGCAATACCTAACAGAAAAATTTGGAACTGAATTGGGCGAAGAAGGATTCTCGGGAATAACTGCGCATACAATTGCACATTACACAAATATAAACATTTCAGATATTTACAGATGCCTTGGCAGGCTTGCCCGCGAAGGATTTGCTGAAAAAGGCGCCACGCATGGCTTAGAGCGATGGGTTGATTTGAAAAATAAAACTAAGGAAATAAACAAAAGCAGAACAAAAAAGCACAAACTCGAAATAGAAAAACAAAGCGAACTTTTAAACTTAAAACACCTCAATGCAGGCATACGCGAGGGCTTGCACTCTGCGGGTTACGAGCAGTTAATACTTGGCCTTGATGATGCAGAAGCCAGCAGTATTTCTAAAATAGAGGCATCTTATGCAAAAAAGCTATCCTCGCTAAGTGGCGGGCTGTCTCCTGAAGCGCAGGAATTGTGGAACTATGGCAAAAGCCTTCCGAAAAACTACTACTTGGTTTCTGGCAAAGGCGCCCAGTTTTTAAAAACAATATCGCAGCAGCATCCATTTGCATTTGAAAAGTTTTCTGAATTATTTGCGGAGGCAGACAAAAAAATATCTGCACTGGGCTTGCTTCATGCGCCGACACGAAGGCTCGGGCTTGCCCATATCCTCGAAGAAAAGCTGGAAGATATAAGTTTCGGAGTTTTCAGAGAAATGCTGAGAAGCTGGAATCAGCTCCCAGAAGACAGAGTTTTATTGTTTAGATTATATTCGCTGCCATTCACTATCGAACTGCCAACTGGACAAGCAACGCAAAACCTAAGTTATGCTGGCATGCCAACACAAAAAAGCAAACTCTTGGCAGATATATATCTGACAGGCGATGGAAAGATAGTCGCGCACAGTGAACTTGGAATTTTTACTCTCGGCGCCAGCAACATGGCTGAAAATATGCTTGAGAAGTTTAAGAGCAAAGCCATGCGAATAGACCACCACCGCGCACTGCCGCCAGTATACTGCGCAGATTTAAAATTAGCAATCATGCAGAGTGAATTTGCGCTGGCTAACACAAATAGCGAAATTAGAAATTGCACTTGGCTGGGACTGCTTTATAAAAGAATAATACCTTTCGATACTCTTCAAACTGAATCTGTAAAATTTTACGGTGAGCAGACGCGATTGATAATTCCAGAAGAACTTAGAAATTATGCAATAATATTCCTGCCGAAGTCTTTTGATTCAAAAGGAATACGAAGAACTAAGTAAGGCTTGCTTCGCTTCGCCACTTTTCTGCAAGGAAGACAGCAGCCAGAATGCTGAACAAAGGCAATGAAGGTGCAATTATGTCAATTGGCATTACGGTTGATGTCCTGCCAGAACTACAACCGCTTTTTGACGCGTATGTAACTGCCAGGCGCGAGATGACTGAAAAGGCACTGCCTGCGCAGTAAGCT
>JBBTAR010000033.1:0-2129 GCA_038044065.1 Nanobdellota archaeon | reverse complement strand
CCGCCTTTTTTGCCGATTTCCTTGTCAAGCTCAGTAATTCTCTGCTGGAGCTGTGTTATTTTTTTTGTTGCGATTTCAATTTCTAAATTATGGTTTGCTAGAAGGTTTTCGCGCTTTTCTATTTCTGCAAGCGTTTTGTTTTTCTTTGCATTTGCCAAGTCCATGCGCAGTTTTATCTCAGCGGCTTGAAGCGAGGCCAGCTCTGCCGTCATTGAGCGGTGCTGTTCTGCGCCTTTCTTTTCCTGCTCAAGATTTTTCATGTATGATTCTTTTTCATTAAGAATTATCTGCGATTCCTTCAGCTTTTCGTCAACTTTTCCAAGTTCAGCGAGCGCTTTCTGCTTTCTGAATTCATAAGTGCTGATGCCTGCAATTTCTTCGATTAATTGCCTTTTCTCAACAGGCTTCATAGCAACAAAGTGTTCTATGTCGCCCTGAAGAATTATATTGTGGCCTTCTGGGTGCACGCGCACAAGAGAAAGAAGCTCGAGGACTTCCTGCCTTGTTGCGTTTTTGCCGTTTATTTTATATTGCGTCGTGCCATCCTTCTTTATGCGCCTAACTACTGCTATTGATTTTGAAGCATACGGGAAAACTCCTCCGGAATTGTCAAGCGTAATTGAAGTTTCGGCTTCACCTGCTGTCTGTGCCTTTCTTTTGAAAATTAGGTCTGCGAAATTTTCTGCCCTCAAATCCTTGGAGCTCATTCTGCCAAGTATAAAACAAAGTGCGTCAAGACAGTTTGATTTTCCACTGCCATTTGGGCCGATAATTGCGTTAAGGCCTGGCGAGAAGTCCAGCACAGATTTCCGCCCAAAGGACTTAAATCCATTCATGTTCAAGTTAGTTATGAAGGTTTTCATTTTTCAACCTCTGGTTGGAAATGCGCAAGCGAACTGCTATTCGCGGCGCCCAGCGAAACGAAGTTTCGTTTGGGATTAGCAAATAAGCCTTGCGAAATTTGCTTTATCATACGTAGTATGGCCTTCCTGTCATGATTTTTGGTTTTAGATGCAGGGGCTTATAAATCTTTGTAACTTTTGTGTTTTCTGCCAGCGACAACCTTAAAATAACGGGGATTTAGAATTAGTTCATGGCATTTGGCGATGTTTCTGGCAGTCCTGCAGAAAAGCCAGCTGGCAAGCCTGACGAGAAAAAGCCAGTAGCTCCTGAAAAGCAGTTCAAAATAGAGCTGGAAGGGGGATTAAGAGTCCTGAAAATTGCTGCAGAGAACACATATTCGCCGTCTTTAGAAGATGATGCGTCTGTGATGGCGCGGATTTTCGACATAATTCTTGATTCAGGCAAAGTTAGCAAGATTGTATTTTTGCAGAGAGAAGAATATACTTATGATCATTCACAGGTAAACTTGATTAATGAGATTGTTGCTGTTTATGAAAGGGTTGTCAGAGATGAGGGCTTGCTTGGCTTTGGAAAGATGCAGGCCCCAGGGTGCGCGAAGTATGCGCCTGGCTGGCATGACTTTCTTACAAAAACAATTTTGAGCCAGCTGAAAGAAGACCCAATCGGCGCTTTTGTTGAAATCCAGAGAAGATTAAGAGAAGAGCAGATAAAGCAGACAGAACCTCCTGCGCCAGACTATCCAGAATGCAGCCAGGGATTCATACAATCCTTGCAATTAATCTCAAGCTATCTTGCAGAAACAAAGCTGATTCGCATGGCTAGCCCGCACCTTGCAGGCCTTAAAGTAGGAGATAGGGCTATTTACAAAAGATATTTTAGGCCTACTGTCCAGCCTTACTTTATTTACACAAAGCTGACAGCAGCATATCCAACTGGCGCAGAAGAAATTGATTCGTACAAAATAGCAGAAGACACGCAGGTTTTGATTCTGAAACTTCCAAATGATATTCGTAATACTTATCACATTGTGCCTATTGAATTCAAGCTGACTGAAGACAAGTACGCGCTTTTGTCAGAAGCCCGCGAAGTTTTGGCAGAGCATAGGCCAGAACGCTCAGAGTTCATAAATCCAATGCGGACAAGAGAAGTTTTTATGAATATCAGCAAGGACCTGCTCTCAGACCTCGCAAAAAACAAAGGAATGAAATTAAAACACGAGGAGATTGAAACGCTGGCCAGAATTCTCGTAAGATACACTATCGGCT
>JBBTAR010000032.1:0-1369 GCA_038044065.1 Nanobdellota archaeon | reverse complement strand
TGACTGCTTCTGGTATTTTTGACTGCGCCATATTATTTAAACAGGCAAATTAGCTGAACTCTTTGTTCAGCTTTATTTGACTGCACTATGTTTCAAAGATAGAATAAAAACGCGATTTAAAAGGTTTCTCCTATGCCTTCTTAACAGATTTAATTACTTTATCTGCCATGATTTCCCAGAAAGTGACTTCATCATTAGGCACCAGCTTGCCTTTGAATTCTTCAGGGACTGCGACGTCAAAAGTTTCGTAGCTTGCCATGTCCATCACCTGCGCTTTATCTCCTGTGACAGAAAGCACCTGAGCTGTTTTCTTTTCGATTATTGGGACTTCTGCCTTATCATGTGAAGTGTAAACGCCCATGTGTTTTGAGCGGGTGAGAATGTCCATGCCTGTTATTCTGTACTTGGCATGCCCGTGCTTGCCAGGCGCGCTCCAGTCCATAGAGACTATTTCGCAAGGCCTGCCATCCATCATCATGTATCTTCCAATTTTTAGTGATGATATTTCTTCGTATTTATATTCCATGAATAAAAACAAGCTGATGGGTTTATAAATGTTTTTAAAAACTAAATAAAAACCAAAAACACCTATTCGCAAACATCAGTTTGGGTTATGAGCGTTGCGAAGCAACGAGCATTCACAAACGAGCGAAGCGAAGTTTGGGTTATGAATATTTATGAATATTTATGAAAGTTTAGCTTCACTTCTTTTCAGATAGAAGTGCAAATAATGTTGCGTAATATGTAATTAGCTGTCTGTAGGCTAGCTCTTTACCTTTCAAGCTATGTGAAAGAAGGCCTGCTGCCTGCATCTGATGGGCGAGCATATCAGATGTAATGCTGTCAAAGCCAAACCTAACTTTATGCTCGTCGGATAAATTATTAAAAACAGCATCCATGGCACGTTCATATCCGCTTCCTTTGGTTTTCCGCGCAACTTCTGCCTGTGCCCAGTTATACCACCAGCTTGCCGTGTGATTTCCAGCCAGCGGATGAATGCCTAAGTTTGCACACATTTTTGCCAATAAACTACACATATCGGGATAATGCAATCCTGTTGCGTCGCTCGAACCTTCTGCCAAGCCCATGGTTAAGGTATTATATTTTTGTAAGGCTGCCACAAGGTTTTCTGCGGCCGCAGGCAAATTCGGCTTGTTGCTAGCATACTTAGAAATTATCTCTTCTGTCTTTTGAAACATCGCAGAAACAGCTGTCCAGTCCTTTTTATCATGTGCATCCCACCAGATGTTATCTGCACAAACTTCTGCATCTACTATAATTTGCAAATCTGTCATGGTTTTTTATAAAACAATATATATTTAATACTTATCCAATCGCGAACCTAAGCACAGCTGCCACTCCACCCATG
>JBBTAR010000031.1:0-1515 GCA_038044065.1 Nanobdellota archaeon | reverse complement strand
AAAAATTAATGTGAACTGGACTAAACTGCTACTCTCGCCCATTATGCTTCTTTTACATTTTTTTTTGTTTTAAATTGATTTATCGTAGTCGTGCGAGTTTAAAAGTCCACACAGTAGCACGACTGCAATTCAAAAACTTGCTCGCAAGTTTTTGTTATATGCGCCATGCGATAGAAGTTTTATGAAAAATCTTAGCTAAGATTTTCCATCCCTTGAATGCTCCGAGCGTTCAAGTTATAAGATTTATCATACCATAACAAGCATGATTTATGATACTGCGCGCATCACTAGAAAGACAGCAATAGTTTATGCTGTTGAATGCGGTAATGCCACAAAATATCGCATAATACAAATTGTGCCGGATAAATCACTAAGTTCGATTATCCGCAGCAGTATGTCAAATATGCAATCTTTTACACAGTGCGTGCAGTTGCTACGAGAGCAGGGCTTCATAATAGATGCAGATTTGAGCGATGAAGTTTTAAAAGAAGAAGCAAAACAGTCTTTTTCCACACACATATCAGTCTTATCGCGTGGCAGAATCGAAGTCAGGAATTTTACTAATAACAGCACATATCGCCTCTTGGATCAGAAAGAAAGGATTGGGATCAAACCTCGCGCGTTGTAAATATGAACTTTAAAAAGAATTATGGTTTTACTAAACTATTCTCTCGTTCCGAATCTTTTCATTTTTTTATTCGTCTCAACTGTTCCCTCAATCATTTTTGGATCGATAAACTGCGCAGCCCAGTTTGCAAAAGCTTGCGGATCTTTATTGAAGCATGGCCCGCCATATGCCTTGCCATGCACAGAACCGTAGACTCCGATTCTTGGGTCGCGCGGAAGAATTTCCGCTAATTTGTGCGTGTCAATAGCCATTACGCCTTTTTCTCTTAATGCTTCTGCCAATAAAAATAATTCATTCCATGCCGAAATTTTTGCTGGCAGCAGGAAATTATTTGCATACTTTGTAAATTCTGCTTCCTCCAAGCTCATTCTATATATCGGCGCGGGAACTTTGGCGTAAATTTCAGCAAGAACATCACCGCTTTTTTTATCATATTCACCGATGACAATACTGTGCTCGTTCTGAGGTTTTTTATCCATTGCTTTGTCTTTTGTCCATGTGCTTTGAATGAATGTCAGGAATTCTGGGTTCATGCACAGGCCAATGCTTCTGCCGACTTTCCTTCTGGAAGATCTTTCTAGAAATGTTTTTACAACATCTCTGGTTGTGCCTGGCAGGACTGTGCTTTTTACAATAACTGTATGATAGCCTTTATGTGATTGCATGGCCTGGCCTATTTCTTTTGAAACGCGTATGATGTAGCTTAAATCCTGCTCTCCTGTTGCACCATTAGGCGTCGGCACGCAGATAAAAGCAGCTTCTGACTGCGCGATTGCATCCTCAAGAGAATCAGTTGTGCTAAGCCCCGTTTTACGCAGTTTGCCCAGAGTTTGCCGCGAAACATCTTCGAAAATCACTTCATGCCCGAGTTCCAGCAGGTATCTTCC
>JBBTAR010000030.1:0-1097 GCA_038044065.1 Nanobdellota archaeon | reverse complement strand
TACTGGGAGCCAGCCTGCGATTTGTCAAATGCGCCTTTTACTTCAACTCCTTCTTTTACTTTATCTGCCAAAATCTGCCCGATTTCATCGTGTGTGAAAGAGTATGCCATGAATTTTATTTCAGACTTCGCGGTTTTCAGCACTTCTGCAAGATGGCTAGCACAAGAATCTTCAGGGCAGAAATAGTTTTCAATCAGCTCGCCATTGTAAAGTATTTTTTGATTCGGCGTTGGCTCTCCTGAGGCAAACCAGCCGTTTTCCATCTCGCCGAATTCTGCGAGATAATTTTCTGCCAGGTATTTTGAATTTATTATTAGAATATTATTCGCATCAATCGTATCTTGATTTTTTGTCGGATTAAAAGAGCCGGTGAAAACTGTTTTGTTGTCAAACACGCAGAACTTATTGTGCATCAAGCCGCTTCCCTCTGGCCTTGCCAGATGGTCCATTTCAGAAATATACCTTTCTCCGTCTGAATCAACAACCAATTTGTATGGCTTTGATTTTAATGCATCTTTTACGTTTTTGAGATTTAAATTATAAAAAGCACACTCAACTTCCTGCGCGGAATTTATCATGTTGGATAACTTTTCCCCGCAGTTATCTCGCGGGCAGAAATATATCTGGATTTCCGAGCCGGACTCTTCAGGAGTGTTTACATTTAAAACAACCTTGCCGGTAATTCCGCCATAAACAAACCAAATACTGAAGACTGCACTGAAAACAACTGCGAACATCAGTATCCGGTGCTTTAGTTTCATAAAGGTACACATCAGATAGAGTTTAAAATGATTTTCTCAATAAAAACATATGGATATTTTCATACTTAAGGATTATAAGGAAAACCCGAAGAAGTGTAGTATCATTTCTCTGAAAGGCAGGCCACACATAGATTTTCTCGATAGGCTGAAGTTTGACGAATACGATTTCTCTGGAATGCTGCTTTTGCACCCCGAAGGCGAGCCAGTTACAAAAATTCCGAAAGGAGCGAAAATTCTATTGGTTGATTCCAATTGGCGCAAAGCGCGAAAAATGTACAACAGGCTGGAACAAAAATTCCACTTGAAAAAGATTTCAATCTCAGGCTTCAAGTCAGC
>JBBTAR010000029.1:0-1572 GCA_038044065.1 Nanobdellota archaeon | reverse complement strand
GCTTTTGCTGCCGCATAGCCTTCAACAGTAATGTTTTTCTCTTTCAGCTCGGCAAGAGCTTCGGATGGTTTCTTTCCAGATGCGATTGCCTGCCCAAGCATGCCATTCCTGCCGCCCTGCGAAGTAACGTGGAGATCTCCGAGGCCTGCCAAACCATAAACTGTTTTAGCCTTGCCGCCGAATGCTTTTACGAATTCTGACATTTCGGCTAAAGACTGCGTAAACAGCGCAGATCTATGATTATTATTTTTACCGATATTTATTGCGATTGCATAAACATTTTTCAGCGCGGAGCAAATCTCTGCGCCGATTGCATCGTTTGATACTTCTACTCTGTAATTTTTATTTTGGAAAACCTTTTTGCATAATTTTGCGGCGCTTTTTTCTTTTGATGCAAAAACAACATGAGTTCGGTGTTCTTGCGCTACCTCTGCCGCTATGGACGGGCCAGCAATCGTAACTTTCTGCAGGCCAGGCAGCTCCTGCTCCAAAACTTCAATCATTGTTTGTCCACTATCAAAACCTTTTGCAACATTAATTATAATTTGATTTGCCAAGAATGGCTTTGCCTTTCGCGCCGTGCTTCTCAATCCCGAAGAGGTAACTGCAAATACAACAATTTCAGAGTCTTTCAGCGCGGCTTCTAGTTCATTTTCGTAAAAGAAGTTTGCTTTGATGGTCGCCTTAAGAGTTGGGTGTGGCTGGCCTGCCTTCAAAGCATCAATTATGCTTTTATCAAACTCAGTTCCACAGATATTTACAGCATGCCCGTTTCTCGCCAGAGGCACGGATATTGCTGCTGCCATCGCGCCTGCCCCGAGAATAGTTAGGTTAGTCATGTTCACAACAAAATACGAATGCTTAAAAAAACTCCGATGCTTGCTTTGCCATGGACGTCTGGACAGAAAAATACCGCCCACAGAAACTATCTGATGTAAAAGGGCAGGAGCAAATCACAGACAGGCTTCAGGCTTTTATCAAGGCAGGAAATTTCCCGCATCTTTTGTTTGCAGGCCCTGCTGGAGTCGGCAAAACTACCTGCGCACTGGCCATTGCCCGCGAGCTTTACGGCGAAAATTGGAAGGACAGCATTTTGGAATTAAATGCATCTGATGAAAGGGGAATTGATGTCGTGCGTGTTAAAGTAAAAGAGTTTGCAAGGTCAAAGGCAATCAACGATGTTCCGTTTAAGATTATTTATCTGGATGAGTGCGATGCGCTGACAAAAGAAGCGCAGGACGCGCTGCGCAGGACTATGGAGGACTACACGCAGACAACAAGATTTATTTTATCGTGCAATTATTCTTCAAAAGTTCTCACTCCGATTCAATCTCGTTGCGCTATCTTTAGGTTTAAGCCCCTGCCGAAAGAAGTTGTTGCACTTGCTTTGAAAAAAATTGCAGAGAACGAGCAGATGACGATTACGGACGGCGCAATTGAACTTGTTTATGAGGCGGCTGAAGGTGACATGAGAAAGTCTGAGAATTTATTACAAGCGTGCGCCTCTTTAACGAAGCATATTGATGAAAAGGCAATCGCAGGCGTTGTATCTTTTGCAGAGCCAAAGGAAAT
>JBBTAR010000028.1:0-9235 GCA_038044065.1 Nanobdellota archaeon | reverse complement strand
ATGCACTTGCTCCAGTATTTCAGCAAGTCACCGCCGACCATCCGGAAACCATTTGCAGTCTTCTGCCCTCTATCCTCAGTCTTACGGAAGTCTGCATAGACTTGGTTTGTAACTAGCACTGGAATTTGTTTCTTCCGCGCGACTTCTGACAGGATTGCCAGCTGGCTTGCTAATTCCTGATTCGTTGTGGAGATGTCCTCCTCTGCCTTTTGCAATCTGTACAGCATAACAATTGAGTCCACAACAATCAAGCCTGCCTTTTCTTTTGTAACTGCATCCATCATCCCTTTGAAATAGCTTTTCTGCTCTGTAAAAGTTGTCGGGTTTGCGATGACTATGTTTTTTAAAAGAGTTTCGTAATTTTTGCTTAATTGTTTTACTCTTTCCGCAGAGAAACCGCCTTCGGTATCTATGAATAAAACCTTTTTCCCCTGCTCTGCCGCGCAGATGCTGGCCATTAGGGCAATGTTCGACTTCCCTGAGCTGGCTGGCCCAAATAAAGTAGTTATTATGCCTGGCTCGAGGCCCCCATCTAATAAGGAATCAATTACTTTCGCACCTGTTGACTGCTTCATTATTCGACATCCATCAGTAAGGTTTAAAAGATTTAGTTGCTTGTGAAAATACATGGCTTCAGATGCAAAAAAACAATATATGAAATCTTACAATCAGCTCGCAGAAGTAAAGGCAAAAAAAGCCGAATATATGCGCAGGATTAGGGCGCAGAAGGACGAATCTGCCTCAAGAAGCCTCGTCCAGACGCTTCTGAATTTGGGTTTTGAAAACCTTGCCACAGAATACGCGCAGGAAAGAGCTCCTGAAATGCTGGCAACCATCAGAGTGCCTGCCAGACTGAAGAAATAGATTTTTAAACTAATTTAAGATGGACTGCGGATGATGCGTGCAGTCCAGAGAGGATATCAGAGTCCATTAATAGCGCAATTGCCAGCAGGCTTGCATGAGAGGCTTGCCAGCGCGGTTGATGCTGCTATTGCTCTTAAAATTGGCGCATCAGTCCAATATATGCCTGCATTCGCAGGGACTCACGTCGACAGGACTGGCTGGCAAGTCTGGCAAGGCATGGGTTTTGCAAATTACGCAGAAGTTTATGCATTTACGCAGCCAGGCATGACGCTTGGCGCAGCATATTTTTTCTATCGCAGAATAGTTGGACCGACAGCATTAACTCTAATAAATTCAATCACGCGAGAACAAAGCTTAGAGCTTGAAAGAGCGCTTGGCTTGGAGATTGATGCGCGAAAAAGCATAGATGGCTTGCCACTAGGCACAGTAAATGGCGCTACTCTTAGAAAAGTAAGATATCCAAAATATGGCAGTCCTGGAACGATTCACATGGGACTGCTGGAATGCAAACTCTGAGGGCTTCCACTCGTAAGTTCTTTAAATAGTTATGCTTAATTTATGCTGAATTAGCATGGTAGAAGTAAAAGCAAAGGAAATAAAGTTGAAAGTAGCAGAAGCCATACAGGATGATGTTGGCAAAGGCATAGTTAGGATTGATTCTCAAATAATGAAAGAAATCGGCATACAGCAGGGCATGATTGTCGAAATCTCTGGGAATAAGAGAACTGTCGCAATTGCGGGCAGGGCATTCCCTTCAGATATGGGCTTGTCGATAATCAGGATGGACGGCTCTATTAGAAAAAATGCAGGCACATCAATTGGAGAATTTGCCACAGTTAAAAGGGCAGATGCAAAGCCTGCCAAGGCAGTTACAATTGCGCCCGCACAGAAAGGAGTGATGATTCAAGCCCATCCAGATTCATTCAAGCGTGCCTTATTAGGAAGAGCAGTAATCAAAGGCGACATAATTTCATTGGGCGGAACAAGAAGAAGGCGCGCAACTTTCTCAGGCTCGCCTTTTGAAGATATTTTCAGAATGATTGAAGAAGATTTCAATTACGGCATGTTCACTGACTTGAAATTTGTTGTTGTTAGCACAAGCCCAAAAGAAACTGTTCTAATAACAGAAGACACAGAACTTACAATCCACCCAGAAGCAGTTGAGCTCCGGGAAGAGCAGAAAGTTCCAGACATTTCCTATGAAGATATCGGCGGGCTGCAGGAAGAAGTAAAAAAAGTCCGCGAGATGATTGAACTGCCAATAAAACATCCTGAAATTTTTGAAAGGTTAGGCATTCAACCCCCAAAAGGAGTTCTGCTGTTCGGCCCGCCAGGCACTGGAAAGACTCTGCTAGCAAAGGCAGTTGCAAGCGAAACAAATGCGAATTTCATTTCAATCAACGGCCCAGAAATAATTTCAAAATTCGTAGGTGAAGCTGAAAAAAAGCTCAGAGATATTTTCGCAGAAGCTGAAAAAGCGGCGCCAACAATAATTTTCATAGATGAAATTGATGCAATTGCGCCCAAGCGAGAAGAATCTTATGGGGAAGTTGAGCGAAGAGTCGTTGCGCAGTTATTAGCGTCAATGGACGGATTAAAATCCAGAGGAAAAGTCATAGTAATCGCGGCAACCAACAGGCCAGAAGCACTTGATGCTGCATTAAGGCGCGGCGGAAGATTTGACAGAGAAATCGAAATCGGCGTGCCAAACAAAGAAGGACGATTGGAAATCCTGAAAATTCACACAAGAAATATGCCTCTCGCAAATGATGTTGACTTAAAAGAATTGGCAGACGTCACTCATGGTTTTGTCGGCTCTGACATGGAATCACTGTGCAAGGAAGCTGCAATGTCAGTATTGCGGCGCGTCCTTCCGGAGTTCAACATAAAAGATGAAGAAAGAATCCCAAAAGAACACTTGGAAAAATTGCAGGTAATGAAAAATGATTTCAAAGATGCTTTGAAGATGGTAAGGCCATCTGCTATGAGAGAAGTTCTTATCGAAAGGCCGAAAGTAAAGTGGACAGATGTCGGCGGTCTGGAAAAAGCAAAACAGGAATTAAAAGAAGCCGTCGAGTGGCCTTTGAAAAATCCTGAAGTTTTCAAAAGAATGGGCATACGTGCGCCGAGAGGAATTTTATTATACGGCCCTTCGGGAACAGGCAAGACTATGCTGGCCAAGGCAGTTGCAACAGAAGCAGAAGCAAATTTCATCTCTGTAAAGGGACCCGAAGTATTCAGCAAATGGGTTGGAGAATCTGAAAAACACGTTCGGGAAATTTTCAAGAAAGCAAGGCAGGTATCTCCATGCATCGTGTTCTTCGATGAAGTTGATGCTATTGTGCCAAAAAGAGCAGGCTCAGATGATTCAGGAGTCAGCCAGAGGGTGGTAAACCAAATGCTGACTGAAATTGATGGTTTAGAAGACTTAGCAGATGTCGTAGTTATCGCAGCTACAAATAGGCCAGAATTAATTGACTCTGCACTTTTGAGGCCGGGGCGATTTGACAGGCACATACTGACAACTCCGCCAGATGTAAAAACAAGGGTAGAAATATTCAAGATACACACAAAAGGCATGCCTCTGACAAAAGATGTTGACATAGATACACTGGCAAAAAAGACAGAAAATTACTCTGGTGCAGATATAGAGGCAGTATGCAGGGAAGCTGCAATGCTGGCTTTGCGGGAAAATATGAAAGCGAAAAATGTTTCTATGGAACACTTTGAAAAATCCCTTTTAGAGCAAAAGCCATCAATCGCAAAAGCTGAAATTGACAAGTATATAGCTGCCCTCGCATCTGCAAAAAAGCCCCTTATGAGCCAGCACATTCCGAACTATATGAGCTAGGACGGTAAAGTTTAAATATAGGCTAAATCTGGCTAAAAGCGGTGTAACAATGCCAAAAGAATTCGAACTAAGAGCAGAGGACAGCGACGAAGAGGAAGAAGAACTGGACGAAGACAACGAAGATGACGATTCCTTTGATGACGAAGAAGAGTGATTAGAAATCACTTAGTTAGCACTTCTGTTTTTTCTTTTATTATTATTGTATGCTCTGCCTGGGCTACTTTCGACCCTTTTAATTCAATCAGTTCTGAATAAGAATGCAGGATTCCTTTTGAAAGTGCTTCTCTTAAAAATAAATTTACTTTCAGAGAGTTGAACTTTTTCACAAGCCATCTTTTTGCAAAAGGAAGTGTCTTGTATTCCGAAATTATAAAATCCAGGATTTCTTTTCCAGTCCGCACAGCCCCTGGTTCTTCTAGCTTATAAACGCCGGACTCTGCGCCCTCGTTAACAAATCCTGCTCCTGTTGTTGCAAACGGCTCTATTGCCAAAACCATTCCATCTTTCAAAACTGCATTGGAATTTATCTTGTGGTTTGGAATTGACAGGCCAGCATGCAATACGTATGGCTCGATGGTATGCCCGCAGAGATTTTTAATCGGTGTAAATCCGCGCGAAGTAATTTCTTTTTCAATTGCCTCGCCGATTGCAGAAACTTTCACCCCGGGTTTTGCAATTGCAATTGCGGCCGCAACAGCGGCGTTCGCAGCTTCGATTAATTTTTCATTTTCCTGATCCAATGCGGAACTAGTTCCGCGTGGCCCCGCTGAGCTTCGCTCAGCTTGGGTTTTTCCAACTGAAACTGAAACAGCGTGGTCTGCAATCGCGCCATCGATGTGAACGCCGAGATCAAGCTTCAGCAAGTCACCTTCTTTCAGAACTGTCGTTTCATCTGCAGAAGGAATGTGATGCGCTGCAACATCATTCACAGAAATATTGCATGGGAAAGCAGGCCGCCCTCCAAGAGAAACTATTTTTGCCTCGACTTTTTCAGCCAGCTCCAAGTAAGACAGGCCGGGCTTAACTAAAGTGAGAGCATACTTTCTAGCCTCAGAGGCTATCTGCCCTGCTTTTTCATAGTCCTTGCTGTTCATTTTTACTGCCTTCTTTTAATTCTGTCTGCTCTGCGCCTTTTGGAATAACTGTGATTGCCTGCATAAACTTTTCCTTATTATCTTCTGCATAAAGGAGCAGATGGATTGCCTGGTTTAGGAAATCATTTACGTCCTTGAACCTGCCTTCCTGCACGTATTTTTTAATTCGGCTAATATAATCATCAGGTATGTTTATTTTATCTGCCATTATTTTGTATACTTCTTAATCTTCTTAAGAATTTCCCCCTTGCCTTTCCAGTCAAGTGCATGCTCAAGAACCTCTGCAATTGTTTTTACTGGTATTATTTTTACTTTTTTGCCGTTTGAAAGCACGACATCTTTTGCATTTGATTCGGGAACTATGACTTGCCTGATGCCTGCCTCCATCGCCGCTTCAACTTTCTGCGAAACACCGCCTACAGGAAGAACTTCTCCTCTTACAGATAAAGAGCCAGTCATTGCAGTGTCCTGCCGAACAGGAATGCCTTTCAGTGCCGAAATTATTGCAGTTGCAACTGCAATTGATGCGGAATCTCCTTCGACACCTTCTGAAGTCTGGAGGAATTGGACATAAACATCATACTTTTTCATATCTTCTTCAAACATTTTTTTAATTATTGCAGAAACATTTACTATTGCTTCTTTTGCTATTGCGCCGAGCTTGCCTGTCGCAACAAATTTCTTTGTCTCTGTGCCAGATTTAGTAACTTCTGCTTCTATCGGCAGGACCAGGCCAGACATACTGAATGCGTCAGAGCCGATTACAGCAAGCCCATTGACCCTGCCCTCAATTTCTCCTTTTATTTTTATAATCTCATATTCTTTTTTTCTCTCAATATATTTATCAGACATCTGCTGTTCGAGATTTCTTGCTAATTTTTTGGCGCGCATGACATGCTGGTTTGTAACTATGCCTGCATTTTCTTCTCGCGCCAAGTCACCCGCGGCGCGGACTAACCCGCCAAGGTCTCTGAGGACTAAAGTAAGATGCCCTTTTCTTCCTGCGCGCCTCTGCGCTTCTTTAATTACTTCTTCAACAGCGTCTTTTGAAAAGTGCGGAATTTTCCCGTCCTTCGCAACTTCCTGCGCAACAAACCGCGCAATATTTTTCCTGTTTTCAGGTGTGTCTGGAATTGTATCATTCATATAAACTTCATAACCATAACCTCTGATTCTGCTTCTCAGCGCAGGGTGCATTTTCTGGACTGTTTCAATATTTCCAGCAGCGACGAGAATAAAATCGCAGGGAACTGGCTCTGTCCGCGTCATTGCTCCGCTTGATTTTTCAGACTGCCCTGTGATTGGGTATTTTTTTTCCTGCATTGCTGTCAGGAGTTCCTGCTGCGAATGCGCTTCAAGAGTTGCAATTTCATCTATGAATAGAACACCTTCATTTGCTTTATGTATTGCGCCTGCCTGCACTCTTTGGTTGGCTGGCGTTCCTAATCCACCGGACTGCAGAGGATCATGGGCTACATCTCCGAGCAATGCGCCAGCGTGAGAGCCAGTTGCATCAATAAACGGCGCTTTCTCCATTGTAGAATTATCAACAATTAATTTCGGCTCAATTGCCTTTCCACCCCTCCGCATTCCAAAGCTGAATGAAATCGCAGCAACTCCGACAAAAAGCATGCCTGCAATCAGCGAAGCAGCTGCCATTATGTCGCCGTAAATATCTCGTATATACCAAGGAAGAATTAAAGCAATCATCGACAAGCCGAGATACCAGAACTGCTGGTTTTTCATGCCTGCGAGAGACTGAAGCTTTGCCTTTTCAATGACTTTCTTCCCAAGGCCTGCTTCCATGGTTTTTATTTTAGGTGTATTTTCATCAAAGTCATTTGCAATTGCCAAAACATCTGACAGCTTTGATTTCTGAAGAAGCTCTGCCAAGGCTTGCCCCAATAAGGACTTGCCAGTCCCCGGCACACCGATTAAGAGCACATTCCTTCGCTGGCTTGCTGCCTTTTTGATTATGTCGCTGGCATTGCCCTGCCCTATTATCTGTTCTATTATGGCTTTCGGCACATTTATTTCTGCAGTTGACTGAAAATCCAGCTCAGACATGTTTTTTCCATGCTAAAATGGCTTAAAAAGGTTGTTAGTAGAGATGGGCTATCGCAGATGCCTGCTTTTTCCACGGGCGCGAAATTCTTTATTTCTAATGTTTCTGCTGCGGCATCCGGTGTGGTTAGTCGGCAAGTATTGTTATGCTCCTATTTTTTACATAACAGCTGGCTTACAAGTGTTTTCAACCCGGGCAATAGTTTATGTAAACGAAACCGTGAACTAATTACTTCTTCGCGTATCTGTCCTTATCCCTGCCATAACACTTATCCATCACTCGTGAGAAAGATTCATCCAAATCAATCTTCAATGAGTTCGCCAGGCAAGCCAGCGTAAAAATAATATCTCCAATCTCATCGCCTACCTCTTTTATTTCCTCTGTTGCTTTCTTTTTCTTTGGGCCAAATCTGTGGTTCAGCTCGCGGGCAAGCTCGCCTGTTTCTTCAGTCAGGCGCGCGAGAATTTCCAACGGCTTAAAATACTCAATTTTATACTGCTTAACCCAATCATCAACTTGTTTTTGAATTTCTTTTAACGGCATAAATAGGATTTAATAAGAAATAATTATTCTTTATCGTCTTCGTAGCTCGGCGCTGCTGCCTTTGAGACAATCATTATATCGCCGATTGACTTGACAAGCTGATGCGGGACAATTACACCCTTAACGCCAGTCAGCGCCTTAGACAAGAACGAATCTTTTGCAGCACGGACTTTCCAGCTTTCAATTCGGTTTTTTGCTACAATTGCATCTTCAATTTCGCCGAAAAAGTCGCCGGCATCAGTATATACCCTTAAACTCTCAGCTTCAGACATTTTTTTGATTTGCAGTGCCATTTCTTCACCATTCAAAGGCAGATTGCCTTTTGTTACTCCATAGCAAACATTTTTGAATATAAAGGTTTCTATAATTGAATATACACTATGGTAATAGAAATACTCGGCACTTCGCATGTATCTGAAGAATCTATAAGAAAAATAAAAGAGAAGATCTTAGAGCTAAAACCCACAATCATGGCCGTCGAGCTTGACGAGGGCAGGCTTCACGCACTCCTTTCAAAACATAGGAAAGTTCCCGCATCCGCCATGTTTCAGTTAGGAGTTTTCGGCTATCTTTTCCAATTATTCGGCGCATATGCGCAGAAGAAACTCGGGCAAAGCGTAAAACAGATGCCGGGTATTGATATGAAAACAGCATACACCGAAGCGAAAAAAACCGGCGCAAAGGTTTTTCTCATTGATCTGCCGATTCAAATCACTTTGAAAAAATTATCTGCAATTCCGATTTTTGAAAAATTAAAATTTGGATTTTATTTAATTTCTGGAATATTTTCAAACGAAAAGATAGAAATTGATTTGAAAAAAGTCCCAGCAGATGAATTGATTTTCAAGCTGGCATCTGATTTGAAAAAGCAGTTCCCGAACATCTACAAAGTTCTGGTGTCTGACAGAGACAATCATCTAGCAAGCCAAATAAGGCACCTGCAGAAACACTTCCCAGATGAAAATGTCCTTATTGTGCTGGGGGCTGGCCATCTAGCTGGGGTGAAGAAACTATTAGCTAAAAATAATAATTGACTTTTAAAACCCGTAAATCCCGCCGCAATTCGATGATGCTACACAGCCATACACGCCACTTTTCGCCTGATTATCCATACATTTTTGAAATCTCATCGCACCCTCAACATCCGTTGCCTGACGCAAAAAAGTTATCAATGTAGATTGCACATCTGGAATTAAAAGCGCTGCTAACCCAGTAACTCCAGCAACTACGATTACGGCTGTTTTAACTGGATTTTCTTTTGCCCAGCTACCTAATGAATATAAGCGTTCAACCAGCATAATATTTGGGCTGCTCATAACAGATTTATAAACATTTTGTCTGTTGTTTGGACTTAAACAATACTTAAATTCTAAACTAATTTTCTTTTCCTATGCGCCTCATCAAAGACAAGCTCAACTTGCGGTTATATCAGCAGACAATTCTGAACTCTGCCATAGAAAAAAATACTCTTGTTGTCTTGCCGACTGGCCTGGGGAAAACGCATATCGCAATTGCTCTTGCGAGTTTGAGGTTGCCGCAGGGAAAGATTTTAGTATTGGCGCCGACAAAGCCTCTAGTTCTGCAACATTCAAAAGTTTTTTCTGAATTTTTCCTGCCAAAAGAAGAAATCGGCGTAGTAACAGGAACAACAAAGCAGGAAGAGCGCAAAGATTTCCTAAAAAATGCAAAAATGATTTTCGCAACACCGCAGACCATAAAACATGACTTGCTTTCAGGCAAATTATCGCTGAAAGATTTTTCCCTTGTTGTTTTTGACGAGGCACACCGGGCAACTGGCAATTACGATTATGTTTTTCT
>JBBTAR010000027.1:0-2336 GCA_038044065.1 Nanobdellota archaeon | reverse complement strand
TTTTTGCAGATGGCTGGCTTTTTGCAATGTGCAAGGCAAACGGGCCGATGCCTGCGAACATTACAAGAACTAATTCATTCGGTTTGACTAATTTTGCAATCCTCTCGCGCTCGTGCGAGCTGCGCGGAGAGAAATAAACTTTTCCCAAATCCAATTTCATAATTATTCCGCCTTCCTTGTGTTCTGCGGCGAGCCTTTTTTCGCCCGTAAGAATTTTCAAACTGCGGATTCTGTAAATCTCGTGCGCATCTCCAACTTTTCCGATTTTTTTTGCAATGACATTAATCTGCGGATATGCCCGCTTCACAGCCCATGCGATTGCAACATCATGCCTTTCGATTTTTTTTGGAATGTCAAGGACTGCGATATCTCCGACAACATCATAGCTTCTTATTACTTGTTCTATTTCTTTTTCAGAAAGAATATTTTTTAGCATGTGCTTTAGGTCAGTTGGATTCTCTGCGTACTTCTGCAGGTTCTTGTGCTCAAACCTTGCGCTGGGAAAATTCCTTTTTATGATATTTTCTGAAAATCCTTCCATGAGCGGCATGATGACATACCTGTCAGGCGTGCTCCCGAGCATCCTTGTCTTGTCAAGCCAGCCTTTCTGCATGAGGAATTCTTTGGCTTTCTGGGCCTGCTCTTTCTTGACTTTCAGGGTTTGAACCATATTTTAATTTTGAGTTAGAGCTATAAAAACTTATGGCGCATTAATTAAAGCAGCCAAAGTAGTTTCCATGTTTTGCAATTTTATTTTGATCTGTCTTGCTAGGGCAATTGCGGCATCAAAACGCCGAAGCATGGCCTTATTAGTATTGCTTGGCGCAGAACTAAACGCCCTGGCAAGTTCTTGCCTTTCCTGTTGGGAAAAACTTGCTATCCTGCCCAAATTAATATTAACTTTCAGCAATGATTCTGCCCTTAGTATTATATTTTTTTGCGCCTTGAATTCTTTGACTGCAGTTGCGGCTGCGATGAATAGATTTTTAGCCGCGACAACAATACTTGTTTTCAAAGCGGCTTGAATATTTTTATTTTTTGCTTCTGTTTTGAAAACTACTGCAAAATCTCTTTCTAACAAGACTAATTCTTTTTTAACGCTCCTATCTGCGCCAATTAATTGCTCTTCGATTTGTTTTTCCCGCGCCAATCTGGCTTTTTCAGCCTGCTCTTCTGCAAGCTGTCTTTGTGTTTCACGCACTTCATTCTCCATTGGCGCAAAAAGTGCATTGAGACCATGACCGATTTGCCTTTCGCTCGCCTCTTTTTGCTGAAGTTTTTGTATAATTTGCTGTTGTTTTGGCAGAATAATTCCTGCGCTGATTCCTTTTTTTAATTCGCCTTCAATTTCCTTTTGATTCTTAGCAATTATATTAAAAGAGGCATTGCCAGACTTTTGCGCGGAAATAATGCGATTAATATAATTCAAAGATGCCCCTATTTCCATTTGCCTGCGCATTATTTTTGCTAAATCCGCACGCGCTTTGTTAATTTTTGCTCTTTCGCCTTCTTCCTGCGCTGTTTTCCAAAGCTTATTTGCTTCGCTCTTCTCTTTTTTTAGCAAGTCCATCTGTTTCTGCATGCCTGCCCTGAGTTTTTCTAGGGCTTTCAGAATTTTTCCGCTTTGTTTGGCAAGTGCTTTTGCTCTCTTTTCAGCCTTATCAGTTTCTGCTTCTGCCGCGGGCAGATCTCCCCTCTGGATGGCCTGTTCGCCCTGCTCTGTTTCCTGAGCAAGCTGTGCTGTTTCTGCTTCGCCAGCCTGCATTTCGGCAGAGGCCTGCCTCAATTCTGCTACATCAATGCCCTGCTCCGACAACATCTTTTCAAGAGCGGCAAGTTCTCCTGATTCTTCCGTACTCTGCCGGACAAAGCCCCCATATTCCTTATCCTCTTGCTTTTTTCGTACAAGAGTCCATAAAATCACTATGACCGCAAATGTAACCCCGATGCCTGCAATCGTACTGATGATTGGGCTCATGCCAGAAACAGTCAGAAAGCTATCGAAGGCCATCAATTATGCTTAAAAATCATCAATTAAATGCTTTTTCATGCTAATATTACTCGGACTCGGATTGGATTGGAAAGACCTCAGCCTTAAGGCTCTTGAAATCCTGAACAAATGCGATGAAGTTTACCTTGAGAATTATACATCTCTTTCATGTTTTACGATTTTACAACTGGAGAAACTAATCGGCAAGAAAATAATCATTCTGGATAGGAAAAAAACTGAAGAGGAAATGCCTTTCCTTAAAGATGCGCACCTGAAAGATACCGCGCTTCTTATTTACGGCGATCCTTTGTCTGCAACAACTCATTTTGAAATTCTTGAACTCGCG
>JBBTAR010000026.1:0-6977 GCA_038044065.1 Nanobdellota archaeon | reverse complement strand
CCATGTTTTTTCATCACGCGAAGTGTATTTATATATTTTTCAAGCAAATTCTTATTCAACTGCTGCTTAAATGTCTCTCTTAAGTGCAATGCATCTTCTTTATCTTTTTTTGATGCTAGTATTACCTCTTTGTAGGCAATCTGCAATTCTATCGGCGAAATATAAATGGTTTTTCCAGAAATAATAGCTTTAACTTTATTTGCTGACGCATCTTTTTCTATTTCAGACTTTATAAATTTAATTTCTATATTCGGCACTGCTTGATGTTTATATGCAACACGTATTGAATGCTTTGTTGTTAACAAATCAAAAAGTTCTGTTGTATTTTCTGAATTAAGAAACCAAAAACCATTTGAAATAAAATCTTTGTGCAATTTTTCAAACTTTTCTTTTGAAATAGGCAATATCAAAGCATCAACATCTTCAGTAGCTCTGCTTCTGCCAAATAATATCGAAACATATCCAGAAACAATAACACAATCTGTATGTTTTTCAATAATTTTTATAAAATCAATTACAAACTGATCTAAGGCTGTCAATTCTTTATTGAAAATTATTTCCTTGCTGCTAATATGGATATCCATACCTTCCCTTTGCATCCCAAATAATTAAGCTTTTCTATGCCCTTAACATTTTTATACCCCATTGGCCTTTAAGAAACATGGCCAGCCCTTCAGGATATCACGGATTTGTACAGCTGAATTACCTGCCCAAGAAAACAGACCTAATCTGCGAGTTTAAAATCGAGCCAGCCAGCGGTTTGTCAATACGGGACTGCGCTGAAAGGATAGCTGGCGAATCATCTGTCGGCACATGGACCGAAGTCTCAACAACAAATGCAAGAATCAAGGCAATGGGTGCGAGAGTTTTTGAAATAAAAGGCAATTGCATCAGGGTGGCTTACCCATTTGAACTTTTCGAAAGAGGCAACATGCCCCAGATTTTCTCATCAATAGCTGGCAACATTTTCAACATGAAGGATGTAAAAAACCTAAGATTGGAATCAATCCGCTGGCCAAAAGAAATGATGGACAGCTTTCACGGCCCACAATTCGGAATCGCAGGCATCAGGAAATTAATGAACGTCCACACAAGGCCTTTCTGCGGGACTATAGTCAAGCCGAAGCTCGGCCTGGACTGGAAAGAGCATGCCAAGGTAGCGTATGATGCATGGGTTGGCGGATTGGATTTTGTAAAAGATGATGAAAACCTTACCTCCCAGCCCTTCAACAATTTTTATGAGAGAATCGAATACACATTAAAGATGCGCGACAAGGCAGAAATAGAAACAGGTGAAAAGAAAATGTATTTTGCAAATGTAACTGCTGAGGCAAATGAAATGGTGAAGCGTGCACGATTTGTAAAAGAATGCGGAGGCGAATATGTGATGGTTGATGTTCTAACAGCAGGCTTCTCAGGGTTACAAACACTAAGAAACGAAACTGAAGACTTGAAATTAGCAATCCACGCGCACAGGGCAATGCACGGCGCAATAACGAGGAATCCGAAGCATGGAATCGCAATGCTGGCATTGGCAGAAACTATGCGTATGATCGGAGTAGACCAATTGCATATTGGGACTGCTGTTGGAAAAATGCTGGAAAGAAAGCCGGAAGTCATGGAAATAAGGGAAGAAATTGAAAATAGTTTAATTAAAAATAAAAAACACGTTCTTGCACAGGATTGGAATGGAGTAAAGCCGATATTAGCAGTATGCTCCGGCGGACTACACGCAGGCATGGTCCAAAAACTGGCAAGCTTCATGGGAAAAGACATAGTCGTACAAGCCGGTGGAGGAGTTCACGGGCTGGCTGGCGGAACACGCGCAGGCGCGAGGGCATTACGAGATGCAGTTGAAGCAGTTGGAAAGAACATCCCTATGCAAACCTATGCCAAAACTCACAAAGAACTTGATTTAGCTCTGAAGACTTGGGGCTTGCTGAGATAATTATCTTTTCTTCAAAATAGCGTTCATATAATGCGTAATTTTTTGCCCCAACTCTTGCCGGTCATATTTATCATCGAACTTTGTTCTGATTGGCGCCGAGCCCCATTTTAATTGGGTGGCAGATAATCCAGACTGCGCTTGCGGATCTGCCTTTATAAAAAAATAGCTGGCTGGAGTTAAAAGCATGTGCTGATAGTTACGATTGCTTTCAATCGCATTGCGAATGTAATCTATATCGCCGCGCGAAAGCGCACTGTCCCACTGAGAGCCCAAACGCCTTGTGCCTTCCGTATGCGCATGGAATTCTAGAGCATCAAGCTTGCTATGTGCCTGCAATAACATTTGAACTGCGCCAACCACCCGTGGATTTGCAGTAACGTGGCCTGCCGTGCCCTTGCCAGTTTCAATAGGAATTATGCCTTCATTACGCCCGCTTGGGGAATGCGCGCGTCTCATGTAAATAAGATATCCGCTGATTTCTTCATTGCCGCGGGTTTTCGCTCTAAGAATATCTTCCATAGCGCGGTTGAATGTTAAATATCTCTGCATGGCTTTGCCACAAACCGTGCCTTTTTAAACATAAGCATAGTAAAGTTATTTAAATCTAAGAATTCAAATTAAAACATGGCCAAGAATTTAGTCAAGCTGATAATTTTAATAATAGCGCTAGGCCTGGCCTTTTTGGTAATAAGGCCATTTCTAACAGCATTAGTATTTGCAGCAGTGGTTGCATATGCACTTCAGCCAATTCACTCAAAATTATCAAAAAAAATCGGAGAATCTGCAAGCAGATACTTAATGGTATTTGCTGCGCTGATAATTGGAATAACTTTTCTTGCATATGGCACGAGCATATTCATCAACGAGCTTGCAAAAGCATACATGCATATTTCAGGATTAGATATAAATTATTATAATTCCATGATTGGCGACACAGTAAAGAGCATTGCCAGAGTTGTTTTCACAAAAGCAATTGAAAACCTGTCCGGCACTATCACAAGCATTCCGAAAGTAATATTATCTGTTTTTATTTTCTTCTCAGCAGTATTTTATTTATTAAAAGACGGGCCTGCCCTAGCCAGTTGGGTTAAAAAAGCAGTCCCGCTAGAAACTGAAAAGAAAAATCATCTCGTAAAAGAAATTGAAAGGTATACTTATGCTTACTTATATGTTTGGATGATGATTGCGGCTGCACAGGGAATTATTGCATCTGTCTTGTTCTACTTGTTTGGCCTGCCTTATGTAATTCTGGCTGGCATAGTTGTTGCTATTTTATCTTTCCTGCCGATTGTCGGCCCAGGAACGCTCTACATTCCTGCTGGAATCGCGCTGATACTTTCAGGGCAGTTGTACGCAGGCATTGGGCTGATGGCTATCGGTTTAGCAATCGGCGGCGTACTGGACTATGTTCTGCGCCCCTATTTTGCTGGCCAGAAAGCAAAAGCGCATCCCTTGCTGATGTTAATTGGAATACTTGGCGGACTTATGGTGATGGGCTCTGCTGGGCTAATAGTCGGGCCAATAGTATTGATCTGCGCGGCAGCTATGCTCGGCGCAAATGCTGAAACAAAATAACAAAAATCGCATTAGCGATTTTTGAATCCTGCGCCGAACAAGGTTCGGCTTGGCGCCGCGAACAGAAGTTCGCGCGTGTAGTTATGGAGGCGCGTTTAATCGCGCGACCACAATGAGGCTCAAAGTAAAACTTCTTGGAATTGAGGCTGGCGGGCCACTTATAGTTGCACTCAACCCTAAAATAGTAAAAGCTCTTGACTTGGAGCCTGCTGACAGAGTAAGAATAATGGGTGATAAAAAATATATTGTCGCTGTCGCAGATGTTTCTGCAAAAATCAGCGAAGACGAAATAGGACTATTTGATGAGGTCCAAAAATTTCTCGGCATAGAAGATGGGCAGTACTTAACAATAATTCCAGAAGAGAGGCCAATGTCAATTTTCAGCATAAAAAAGAAGCTGGCAGGCCAGCGCCTCTCAAAAGACGAGCTTTATGAAATTATCACGGATATAGTTGATAACAGATTAACGCAGGTTGAGATTGCATTTTTTGTTGCAGCGGCATATATGAGAGATTTCTCAATCGAAGAAACAGAGCACATGGCAAGGGCAATAGCAGAATCAGGCGAAATGCTTAACCTAGGAGTAAAGCCGATTGCAGACAAGCACTGTATCGGCGGAGTGCCTGGCAACAGGACAACCATGCTTGTTGTTCCGATTGTTGCATCAGCAGGAGTTACAATTCCGAAAACATCATCAAGGGCAATAACCGATCCTGCTGGCACTGCAGACACAATGGAAGTTCTTGCGCCTGTGTCTCTTGACTTTGAAAAAATTCGCGAGATTGTGAAAAAAATCAAGGCATGCATGGTTTGGGGTGGAGGGCTGGACATGGCGCCAGCAGATGATGATATAATTAAAGTCGAACACCCGCTAAGCCTTGATCCTACTGGAATCCTTTTAGCATCTGTCCTGGCGAAAAAATATTCTGTCGGCGCAACTCATGTACTCATAGACATCCCTTACGGCCCAGGAACTAAATGTGACTTGAAACGGGCAAAAGACTTGGAAAAAAGATTTACTGCTGTCGGAAAAAACCTTGGAATGAACATAAAAACAATAAAAACAGATGGAAGCCAGCCAATCGGAAATGGCATCGGGCCAGCCTTGGAGGCGAGGGACGTGCTTTACGTTCTCATGAATGACAGAAAAGCCCCTTTGGATTTAAAAAAGAAAGCGATTTTCATGGCAGGCCAGCTCTTGGAATTGGTTGGAAAAGCCAAAAAGGGGAAAGGCGCGGCACTTGCCAAAAAACAGCTTGAGTCTGGCAAGGCACTTGAGAAAATGCGCGAGATAATAAAAGCCCAGGGCGGAAACCCAAACATAAAACCAGAGCAGATTAAAGCAGGGACAGATATTGAAATCATAACTGCAGAAAAAGATGGGGTCGTAACTGCAATCGACAACGAAAAGATAAAAAGAATTTCAAAATTCCTCGGGTCGCCAAATGACAAAAGCTCAGGAATGTTACTGCACAAGCACGTAGGCGATAAAGTTAAATTCAAGGAGCAAATATTTACTCTTTACGCGGAATCTGGCAGGAAATTGTCAGATGCAATAGGTTTTGCAGATGCGAATAATCCATTTAAAATTAGATAATTGGAAATAAGATGAAAACAGCATTAGTAGTTGTCGATGTGCAGAATGAATATTTTGACGAGAAATCGAATTACCACGTTGGCAAGCCCGCAGACATAAAAAGGATAAATAAATTAATTGATTTCTGCAGAAAAAATAATCATAAAATTATTTTTATCAGGCATGAAGAAGCAGATGCCAACGCGCCTTTTGCGAGGGGCTGGAAATCTGAAGTAATTTCAGAATTGCACAGAAATAATTCGGATGCCGTAATAACAAAACACAAAGTAAGTTCGTTCTACAAAACAAACATGGAAAAAGAATTGCACGGAATTGAAAAAGTTATCGTGGCTGGAATTTTGACAAATCTTTGTGTTAGAATGTTTTTGGAAGAAGCATACGACAGAGATTTTAAAATAACTGTTGTGAAGGACTGCTGCGTCACATTTAATAAAAAAATCCAAAAGCAAACATTTGGCGACATTGCGCTTACAAGGGCAGAGATTGAGCAGAAAAATCTTAAGGAATTTCTGAAATGAAACTTCTGTATGTAGTCCTGGATGGCGCTGGCGATGAGCCAATTGAGCAATTAAAAGGTAAAACTCCGCTGGAATTTGCGAAAACTCCAAACCTAGACAAGATTGCGCTGAAATCAAGGCTTGGAATAATGCACCTTCTTCCGCATGGCATTGCCCCAGAATCAGACGAAGCTGCGCTGGCTCTGCTCGGGTTTGACCCGTTCAGATTCCACAAAGGGCGCGGGCCTCTGGAAGCATTCGGCGCAGGAATAATTGGCAAGAACTTCAAAAACAAAGTTATTTTGCGCTGTAACTTTGCAAAAATCAGCGGAAATGAAATTATAAATACAGAATACGTTCCGACAAAAGAAGAAATTAAAAAAATCGAGGCGATTGGGATAAAAAATGCTAAATTCAAATACACTTACGGGCACCGCGGAGTTTTGATTTTATCTGGTTCGGACAGGATTTCAAATACAAACCCGGCTTACCAAATAGTTGCAGACAACTTGAACTCGCAGCGAGTTCAAGGGATGGAAAACTGGCGAAAACTTCGCGCCTTAGGGCGCGAGCTGGAGCCAGTTTTTCATAAAGTTACAACTGCGCTGCCGAAAGATGAAAAACTTTTCCTGCAGCAGTGCAGGCCTCTTGACAGCTCAGCATCTGCGAAAGGTACTGCAGAACTAGTTAATTTATTTACAAAGAAAACAAAAGATATTCTTGGAAACAAGGTTATTATTTCTCGGGGAGCTGGCTCTTCCCTTCCGAAAATAAAAATGAAAGGCAGATGGACTATGCTGGCTGACTCGCTGATTGACAGGGCGATTGGAAAATTGGCAGGCATGCATGTAGTTGAAAAGCAAATTAATTATGAGAAATTATTTTCACAAATAAAATCAAGATTAAGCAAAGGAAATGTTTACGTGCAGATAAAAAAGCCAGACTCGCTTGCGCACAAAGGAGATTTCAAAGGCAAGGCAAAAGAGTTTGAAAAGCTCGACAGGGAATTATTTTCAAATATTTTAAAACTCAAATCAATAAAACTTTGCATAACAGCAGACCACTGCACTTCTTCAAAAATAATTGCGCACACATCTGCGCCTGTTCCTGTTTTGCTCTACGATGGAAAAAAAGCAGACAGCATACGCAGGTTTTCAGAAAACTGCTGCAGGTACGGAAGCCTTGGCCTGCTTCACGGAACAGAACTTTTCAAAATTATAGAACAATAAGTTTTTATAGATAAAAACCCGTAAAAAAACATGCCACTCGACCAGCCAAAAATGCGCGGAACATTATATTATAGCTTATTAGGCATATGCCTTGCTATCTTTGTCGGATTTGCATACATGTCTTTTCTGGC
>JBBTAR010000025.1:0-5752 GCA_038044065.1 Nanobdellota archaeon | reverse complement strand
GGCAAATAGAAAATCAGCCACAGCCTCGCCTATGCATATTATCGCACTTTAAAGTTCTTAATCAGCAAAGAGTTAGCAACAACACTTACAGATGAGAAAGCCATGGCCAGCGCAGCTATTGCGGGATTCAGCAAAGTGCCTGTGATTGGGTACAAAACTCCTGCCGCAACAGGGATTGCCGCTACATTATAAAAAAAAGCCCAGAAAAGATTCTGCTTGACTTTGCCCATCGTGTACTTGCTGAGATTTATTGCAGAAATAACATCGCGAAGATTTGATTTAATTAAAACAATTCCGCCGGATTCTTTTGCAATATCTGTTCCTGCGCCGATTGCAATTCCTACATCAGCAGCTGCTAAGGCTGGCCCATCATTCACGCCATCTCCAACCATTGCAACAACACTGCCATGCTTCTGCAATTCTTTTATTTTCTTCAGCTTGTCCTGTGGGAGTGCCTGCGCGAAAATGTTCGTGATGCCAGCCTCACGCGCAATATGTGATGCAACTCTTTCATTGTCTCCGGTAATCATGCAGACATCAATGCCTTGTTTCTTCAGCAATGCAACAACTGCTTTTGCTTCTGGTTTTAATTTATCTGCAACTGAAACCGCGCCGATGAATTTGTGATTGTATGCTACCAAAACAACTGTCTGGCCCTGCATTTCAAGCTCATGAATCTTGTATTCAAAACCTTCAATAGATATGCCTTCGTCTTTCAGAAGCGCTTTGTTGCCGACGAGAATGTATGCGTTCTGGAATTTTGCTTTCACACCCTTGCCTGGAATTATCTGGTGAGATTCAGCTTCTTTGTGCTTTTCCAGCCGGACATCCGAATAGTCAGCTATTGCTCTTGCAATCGGATGCAATGAGCCTTTTTCCGCGATGACTGCATATTTCAAAAATAACGGCTTCTCTATCTGGAGGAGGTGCAATCCTGTAACTTCTGGCCTGCCTTCTGTAATTGTTCCTGTCTTGTCAAAAATAACCGCGTTAACTTTTCCTGCTGACTCGAGAGCTTCTCCATTTCGTATTAAGATGCCTGCCTCAGCCCCCTTTCCTATGCTGAGCAGAAGAGCTGTTGGTGTGGCAAGCCCCAATGCACAGGGGCATGCAATTATCAAAACAGAAACGACTATAGTCATAACAAATGGTATGTTTGCGCTCGCATAGTGCCAGTAAGCACCGGAAAAAACCGCAATTATAATAACAAGCGGAACAAAATATTCTGAAACTTTATCTGCAAGCCTCTGCGCTGGGACTTTTGACATATGCGCACTGCTTACAAGCTCAACAATCTGCGCCAGCAAAGTATCCTGCCCGACTTTTGTTGCTTTTATTTTGAGCAATTCGTTTTTGTTTACTGTTCCGCCTATGACTTTATCACCAATTGATTTTGAAACTGGCATTGATTCCCCGGTGATAATTGACTCGTCCACTTCGCTGTGCCCGAACAGAACTATGCCATCTGTCGGAATTCTTTCTCCTGGCCTGACAATGCAGATGTCTTCTAGTTTTATTTCAGAAACAGGAATTTCTATTTCGCCCTGCGCCCTTAGCACTACTGCAGTCCTTGGCGTCAAGTCCATCAACTTCTTGAGGGCCTGCGATGCATTTCCTTTTGCAACATCTTCAAGGAATTTTCCCAGAAGAATAAATGTAATTATCAGCGCAGAGGTGTCAAAATATAATGAATTTGAATTTGTAAATACGCCAAAGACACTGTAAAACCATGCCGCAGATGTGCCGATTGCGACAAGCGCGTCCATGTTTGCTGTCTTTGCCTTGAGCGCATCAAGCATGCCTTTGTAATACCGCATCCCTGGGTAAAACTGCACAACAGATGCGAGAACTAGCAAAATATAGTTTTCATAAGGGATATTTATTAAAAATGTCAGTATGAGAATTAAAATAGTAAGGCTTGCGCTTACGAGAAGCATTCTTTTTATATTTGCAAAGTCTTTTTCAGGCGCTTCAAATGCAGCAAGACAGTTGCTGGAGCAAAAATAATACTTTTTCCCATTAACTATTTTTGTAATCGCTGCAGTCGCCTCATCAACATTCATGCCGCAGATTGGGTCAGTCGCCATGGACTGTAACCCAGTCCACATGTTGCACTATCTTCGCAAGCTCGATAGTGCGGACGCGGGCCCCCACCCATATTTTTGCTATCATAAAGAATCATCAAAAGATAGCTTAATTAAGTTTATTATTTCGAACAATCTATTTCTGCACATCAATAACGCAGACATAAGCAATCCTGTTGAGCGCTTTTACTTCAACTTTTGTCTGGCCAGCCCGCAAACACAAATCCATCAGGTCTTCTTTTGAGAATTGTTCTGATGGATGCGCCATGGCGCCCTCACCCATATCTAGCAACACAAATCCTTTCTTTTCATCAATTAGGCGATATGGTATTTTTGCATCCACATAACTTTTTATTCTATCTGCTAACGCATTTTCAGAATACGCAGTTATGAAAACCTTTGCGCCTGTTTTTGCAACGCGCGCCATTTCTTTTATTGCCGAAACTTTTTTATCTGCGAGGTTTGCAATTAAATCCGGTGCAAAAACATAGTCAAAAAAAGAATCTGAAAAATGCATCTTGAGGCAATTTTCATGGAAAAATTTTACATTTTTTAAATCAGCAGTGTTTTTTTTTGCAGCTTTGAGCTCGCTTTCATTCACGTCTATGCCAATTACTTCTTTAGCATTTTTTGCTAATAGCTTTGTAAATCGCCCTTCGCCGCATCCGACATCTAAAACTATTTTGCCTGCCAAATCAACTTTCAGAAAAAATTCTTCTTCTTTTGAATAATAATCCCCGAGCAATGGTGTAACTTTATTTATGTAATCCATCCATGACTCTGCATAGGTATTATGTTCTGGTTTAGGCATTTTTCTCCAAAAACCTGTGGTTTATGCGAATTGTTTCCAATGTCTGGGCAAGCTTCATTGCAATGCCATTAACTTTGTTCTTCGCAAAGAAATCTTTTATATCTTTCTCATCCTCGAGCCTCGTTAATCCGTCCAAGTCTTCTATTATGTGCCCAAGAATGCTGACATTGTGCCCCTCTCCGAATCTTTTCTTCAGCTCTGAGAAATTACTTTTAATCCACGGCCATAGCAAATCAATAGCATGCCTGTTCGCGCCAACTCTGCCTGTCACATAAAACAGATCTTGGCTTCGCACAGCATTGCTAAGAGAATAATCAAGAGCCTTCTTAATTAATTCTTTTTGCTTAAATCGCCCCAGCACGCTTAAAAATCTGAGTTTCTCCTCAACCTGCTCTTCTTTCTCAAATAGTTCTGTGAACATTTCATAAGTTTTTGCATCGCCCTGCAGAGCCACCAGAGAATAAACTGCGCCTTTCAAATCAGGATTCAGAGCGCCGTCCTTTCTGAATGCCTCAAATCTTTTCTTTCCCTCTGCTAAAACAGGGTGTTCCCCAAATAATCCAAGCGCAGAAATCAGCTGGCTTCTCAGCATTGCGGTATTCTCCTGTTCCTTGCGCTTTTTGTCCCAGCCAATGCCTGCAAAAAGCCTTGAGCAATATTCAAGCCCGTGCTTTTTTGCAGATTCCTGAAGCGTTCCGTGCGCCATGTTGTATAGCCCTGCAAGCCTGCCTGCAATATCTTGGCAGATTATGAATTCGCTGTCAGACTCATACGCATCTATAAAATCAAGATAATCTGATGCTGGCACTTCGCAGGCCTTTGCGATAGCCCACAAGTCATGCTGTAGTCCCCACCTGTCCTGCATTCCTAATTTTTTCTCTTTGACTTGTAGTTTCAAAACATCCAGAACTTTTTTATCATACTTTGCGCGGTAAAAGCCAGCCTGCCCGTGGTTTAATTTTACCCAGCTTGCTTTTTGCTTTAATTTTACCTCTTTTTTCTTTTCTTCCATTAAAACCGAAATCTCTTCTCCGGAATCTGTGACTATAGTCAATGGAATTGCCCAAATAGATTTATCTTCTTTCTCCGGCTCGAGCAGGAATCTTTTCTGCGAAAGAAGCAGTTTCTGCCCTTCAAGTTTCACATCAATAATTGGATAGCCTGTCTGCTTGAGCCATGAATTCATTATTTTCGCAACTGGAATTTTTGAGCAGTCCTCGAGCGCACTCCACAAGTCATTTGCAGTTGTGTTGGAATATTTGTGCGTTGAGATATATTTCTGCAGGCCTGCCCTAAAAACTTCTTCTCCTAAAAATGTTTCTAGCATTCTCATGAGGCTTGCCCCTTTATCATAGGAAATCTTGTCAAAAATTTCATTTACTTCGTGCGGAGTTTTAACATCAGCATCAATCTGGTGCGATGTCTTCAGAGAGTCAAGGGCCATTGCAGATGCAGTATCTCCGCTGAGGAATTGGTTCCAGAATTCCCACTCTGGATAGTGGTGCGCTACAACTTTTATAGCCATCCATGTGGCAAAGCTCTCATTGAGCCATAAGTCATTCCACCATTTCATTGTCACAAGATTGCCGAACCACATATGGGCAAGCTCATGTGCAACAACTTCTGCAATATACTGCTTCCTCCCAACAGACGTATTTTTCTGATCGTAAATCAGGCCTACTTCCCTGAAAGTTATGGCACCCCAGTTTTCCATTGCACCTGATGAAAAATCAGGCAGGGCAATCAAGTCAATCTTAGGTAAGGGATACGGCATTCCGAAATAAGTTTCATAGTATTCCAAAAACTTCTTCGTGCAGTCAATTGCAAATGCCCCGAATTTCTTTTTGCCTTTTGTGCAGGCAAACCTTATTGCTATGTCTCTATACTTATCTTCTGAATATTCAAATTCCCCAATTCCAAAATAAACTAAGTAGGTTGACATTTTCGGCGTGGGCTGGAATCTTACAGTCTTCCTTGTTTTGTCAATATCTGTTGTTTCCAAAGCCGGCATATTTGAAATCACTTCAAACTTTTTATCAGCAGAGATAGAAATTTCAAAAACCGCCTTCATCTCAGGCTCATCAAAGCACGGGAAGCACCTTCTGGCATCGGCAGGCTCAAACTGTGTTGTGGCAATATACTTTATTTCCCCATCTTTTGTAATATTCTTGCTCTTGTAAAAGCCAGCCAACCCGTCAAGAAGCTGTCCTTCAAAGGAAATATACAATTCATGCTGGCCTGCTGGAATTTTTCTGTCAAATTGTAGTGCCAGCTCTTCATTTTCTTTATTTAGGGAATGTTTCGGCGTGATTGTATCGCCGTTTGCAGTGATTTTGCATCTTGTGATTTCCAAACCTGCGGAATTCAGGACAATTTTATCTGCTGGCTCTTTCAGCTCAACTGCAATTGTTTCCTCTCCGAAGTATTTGAAATACTTCATATCTATGTCAAGGGATAATTTGTAGTTCAGCGGCCTTATTAGCTTCTCCATGTTTTGGAAAAATTAGCAGAGATTTTAAGCCTTGTGTTTCCTATAACTGCATGGATTCGCTTGGGACTTTTGTCGAGAACAGGTATGAGCACAAAACTCCGCTCTCACTGGCAGACGTTGCTGTAAGGCTAGCCAAGCCAGCCACAGACTATAACCCCAAACCGCCAAAGCAGGTTTCTGGCTCGTACCTAATAACTGCTGTTTACAGATATGTCAGCGCTTGGAGGCCCATCAGCATCCGCCTTGAGCAAGATGCAGGAAAAGTGGTAGTTTCAATCCAGACGCCATTCATAGATGGACGGAGTGAAAAACACATACTCAATGAAGTTGCAGGACTGCTTGAAAATAGAATATGAAAAAATAAAA
>JBBTAR010000024.1:0-4432 GCA_038044065.1 Nanobdellota archaeon | reverse complement strand
ATGAAAACCTGCTTTATCTGCCAAAAAGAAAGAGAGGAAATTGAACGCCAAGAAAAAGAGTTTAAGGTTGATAGCAGAAGGGATTTTATAAATGAAAGGAGAGAAGAAAATGGATAACGAACCGAATAAACAGGAAATAATAGTGCCGCAGGGAAGTTCACCGGCCGATATGATACGGCTGGCGGTATCAGGGGGCGCAGATTTAGACAAGCTGGAGAAACTCTTGATATTGCAGGAACGATATGAGGCAAACGAGGCCAAAAAAGCATATAATGCCGCAATGGCGGCGTTTAAGGCAAACCCGCCGAAGATTGACAAGGACAAAGATGTGGCCTATGGCACTACAAAATACAGCCACGCATCACTTGCCAATGTTACGGAGAAAATCAACTCGGAATTGAGCAAATACGGGCTATCGGCAAGCTGGACAACGAAACAAAATGGACAGATATGCGTAACCTGTAGGATAACGCATATTAAAGGGCATAGCGAGGAAACGATGCTCTGCGCGCCCAGCGATACCAGCGGGTCTAAAAATGCTATCCAGGCAATAGGCAGCACCATAACATACCTGGAACGATATAGCCTGCTCGCGCTCACAGGCCTGGCTACCTATGACCAAGATGATGATGGGAAATCAGCAGCAGCGCCAGCTGAACTTATCGGCGAAGCAGAAATACACAAGATAAGGGATTTGCTCATTGCCAAAGAAATAAAAGAAAGCCAATTTCTAATCTATATGAAACTTGAAAAACTGGAAGATATGCCAAAGGCGAAATTTCAACAGGCAATGATTGCCATTAGTAATGCAAAAAAGAAAATAAAGGCAAAATGAAAATTATAGATTGCCAGCAAGGAAGCCCCGAATGGCTGAAAGCCCGTTGCGGCATACCTACCGCCTCTAATTTTGACAAAATCCTTTGCGCTGATGGCAAGGTATCAAAGCAGAGAACGAAGTATCTCTATCAATTAGCTGGCGAAACTATCACAGGTATAGCTGAAGAAACTTATCAAAATGCGGCTATGCTTCGGGGCAAGGAAATGGAAGCCGAGGCAAGGCAACTCTATCAACTAATTACAGGGGAAGAAGTCAAAGAGGTTGGCTTTTGCCTTGCCGAAGGCTACGGGGCTTCTCCTGATGGCTTGGTAGGCAAAGAAGGGCTATTAGAGATTAAATGCCCATTGATTTCAACACATGTTTCTTATTTATTAGAAAATAAGCTTCCTTCTGAATATTTCATCCAAACGCAAGGACAATTACTTGTTACTGGAAAGAAATGGGTTGACTTTATTTCTTATTATGGTAGTATGAAACCATTGATTGTTCGCACTTTTCGTGATGAAAAATTTATCAAATCATTAAGAGTAGAATTAGAATTGTTTGTTAATGAATTAAAAGAGGTTATCAACAAAATTAAGTAAGAATAAAAATGCCCTATAAAGATTCCACAAAACGAAAAGAATGGTATCGCAAAAGAGCTAAGACAAAAAAATATCAAGATTATTCTAAGAAGTGGCGATTAGAACATAAAGAATATTTTCTTGATTGGGCAAAAAATAATAGAGAAAAAACAAGAGCATTCGTCAAGAAATGGAGAGATAAAAATAAAGTATACTGCACTAAAAAAACGATAGAATGGTATAAGGCTCATCCGTGGATAGTCGCTTTTAATTCCGCCAAAAATAGATGCACAAATTCAAAATGTGAACGTTATAACAGATATGGTGGTAGAGGGATTAAGTTTAATTTAACCCATTCCGAAGTAAAAAAGCTTTGGGATAGAGATAATGCTTCGGAGATGATTCGTCCTACAATGGACAGAAAAAACAATAATGGTAATTATGAATATTCAAATTGTCAATTTATTCCGATGAGCGAAAATGTAGCAAAATCAAACAGAGAGAGGAGAACGTAATGGCAGAAAATCAACTTCAGATTATTGTTAAAGAAAGCGGACTTGAGCCAACAAAAGCAAAATATATACTTGAGCAATTCCAAGATTATTTTGAGATTGCCTCGGAGTGGGAAAAGAAAGCAAAGACTTTGGTTGTTACCAATGAAAGCCAAAAAGCCGAGATGGAAATGGCTCGGACCGGCAGGTTATTCTTGCGGGAAAAGCGTATTGCAGTAGAAACAGCCCGCAAGAATTTAAAAGAGCAATCTTTAAGAGAAGGCAAAGCTATTGATGGAATAGCCAATGTCTTAAAGGCTCTTATCGTGCCTATTGAGGAATATCTTGAACACCAAGAGAAGTTTGTGGAAATTCGGGAAGAAGCAAAGCGGGAAACGAAGCGCCTTGAGATTGAGAAGCGTATGGCCGAAGAAGAGCGGATTGCCGCAGAGAAAGCCGCTGCCGAACAGGAAAGGTTAAGAATGGAAAACGAAAGACTCCGAGCCGAAGCTCAAAGGAAAGAACGTGAACTTATGGCAGAACGAAAAAAACAGGAAGCAATTTTAGTTTCTGAACGGGCTAAAGTTGAGGCTGAAAGGAAAAGAGGCGAGGAAAAAGTACGAGCCGAGAGGGAAGAAGCTGAGGAAAAAGCGCGGAAAGAAAGGGAAAGACAGAGAACCAAATTAGAGGCAGAACGTAAAGAAAAAGAACGCCTTGAGGAAATGCTAAAAAATCAGATTATTTGTCCGAAGTGTGGACATAAATTTCAGTTAAAATAGGAGGCAAAATGGCGAGTTACAATAAGGCGATTTTAATCGGCAATCTTACCAAAGATGTTGAATTGCGCTATACCCCGCAGGGAACGGCAGTGGCAAATATCACACTTGCGATAAACAGGCAATGGAAGCAGGGCGATGAGGTGAAAAAAGAGGTTGCTTTTGTGCCAGTGGTTCTCTGGGCCAGAACGGCAGAGATAGTTAATCAGTATTGCAGCAAGGGTGCCCCGCTTATGGTAGAGGGCAGGGTTCAAACGAGAAGCTGGGAAAAAGACGGACAGAAGCAATATAAGACGGAAATAGTGGCAGAAAATATCCAGCTTCTGGGCGGTAATAAAAAAGAGGGCGCTCCACAGGTTGCCAAGGGTGAGCCATTGGTAACCGAAGATGCCCCTGCGGATGGCTGGCTTGTGGAAGAAGATGGAGCAGAAGCAAATGCCTAAAGTTACGGCAAAGGTTCTGGCGACCAAAATTGAGCAAGGTAAATTTCTTGCAATGCTGCAATTTAACGAAAAACTTCCTCCGAAGAATACTTTAATATCTGCTAAGTGGGGAAGTGCCAGGACACTTTCGCAAAATTCTCTCTACTGGCTCTACCTGCATTGGCTTATCAATGAAGGTGGACTGAAAGAACACGGACATTTTTCTGAGGAAGCGCTTCACCAAGACTTAAAAACTCATTTCCTCGCCGAGAAAACTTTTGATAGAGGCAAATTCAGGGCAATAGAAGAAGCTACTACAACAGATTTGACCAAATCAGAATTTAGCGAATACTTCCAAAGGGTAGATGAGTTTATGAATGACTTCTTCAGAATTTCGACTGCGCCATTCTGGCAGGATTATGAAGAGAATTATAAAATCGGCTAATGAAGCAATATCCCGCTAATACCTGGAAACGCAAATTAGATGACCTTATAGGCGGTTACTTCCGTAACAGGAAAAATGATTGTCTTTTATTGAAAGGGCATATTTGCTCTGGCCGCAAAGAATGGGCGCACATCAAAAGCAGGCGTTATCTCTCAACCCGCTGGCTATTAGATAATGGATTTACCCTTTGCAGTGGAGCGCATTTCTGGTTTACGCATAACCCTGATTATTTTATAAAGTTTATAGAGATGAATTTCCCCGGACGGCTGGAGAGATTAAATAAAAAGTTTAACATAGTCAAGCAATTCAAGAAATCAGAGTTAGCGGAATTGTATAAAAAGACAGAGAAAGAGATTAAAAGACAAAAGGTAAGAAAAATAGCTTTAAACTTTATTTGATAATGAAGATAGGCGATAGAGTCAGAGTAAAAGACTGCGGGGAAAATTCTTATCATTTTGGAGAAGCAGGGATAGAAGGAATAGTTATAAGAAATGATAAAACAAGAAGTTTTCCTATTAAACTTGATAGCGGAAATTGTTATTTAGAAAAATGTCTAATTAAATTAGATAGGAATAAATAATTCTCTTGACAAAGAAAGAATTGTATGGTTTAATGATGAGGTAAGAAATGGGGGAGAGAAACGAAATGCCAGCAGAACTTAAAGAAAATTCAAGCGATAATCGGAACAAGATTTCGCTTTTTTTATTGTCCTCCCAGCTCTCCCCCAAAAGAGAAAAAAGGAAGCTGCTGCTTTCTGCTGGGGGGATTTTTATTTAGTTTTTATTTAAATAGAGAAAATGCCTCGTAAAAGAATGATAGACCCTGAATTTTGGTCAGACGAAGAAATAGGCCTATGGAGTCATTCCGCCAGACTTTTTTATATTGGATTATGGAATT
>JBBTAR010000023.1:0-3479 GCA_038044065.1 Nanobdellota archaeon | reverse complement strand
ATCTGCCCGAACTGAATGAATTAGTTGAAGGCGAAATAAAAGACATAGCTAAATTCGGCGCTTTCGTAGACTTCGGTCCATTCGAAGGCATGGTCCACGTCTCGCAGTCCATGGATGACTTCGTCAGCTTTTCAAAATCAAAGGCCTTGCAGGGAAAACAGTCAGGAAAAGTCTTAAAAGTAGGCGACAAAGTCCGCGCAAGGATAATCGCAATCTCATTCAAGGACCCAAAAGGGCCAAAATTAGGATTAACAATGAGACAGCCTTACTTGGGCAAGCAGGAATGGATTGACGAGCTTGTCAAAGGCGAGGCAAAGGCTGCAAAGCAGGCAGAGAAAGAAGTGGCAAAAGCGAAAGAATCAAAGCCAAAAGCAGCCAAGGAGAAGAAATAATGGCAAAGCTAGCATGTAAAATCTGTAAGAAATTAGTTGTGGGCGACAAATGCCCGCTCCATCCAGATGCAAAGCTCTCGGAAAGCTGGAAAGGCAGGATAGTTATTCTCGATCCTGAAAAATCAGAACTCGCAAAGAAATTAAAAATCCAAGACAAAGGGGAACACGCAATAAGGCTCTAAAATGGAAATTAAAATACTAAACAAAAAGGAAAATAAATTCTTCAGCAGGACTGAAATAGACGCAGAAGTCCTGCATGCAGGCCAGCCAACACCAAGGCGCACTGAAGCGAAAAAATTACTGGCTGCACAGTTAGGCGCAGATGAAGCTCTTTTGATAATAAGAAGCATGACAACTAATTTCGGCGACAGGGCAAAAATGAAAGCAGTCCTTTACAAAGACAAAGCTCATTTGGACAAAACAGAACCGAAATATCTAATTGGCAGAAATACAGGCGCAAAGAAGAAACGCGTAGGAAAGGCGAAGAAATAGAATGGCTGACGCAAAAAAACCAGTAAAGAAAAGCAATTCAATCAAGAAGTATAAGAAATACACTGTATCTGGCGAAACACTCACTCGCTTAGGAAAAACATGCCCAAAGTGCGGGCCAGCCATCTTCATGGCAGAGCACAAAGACAGGGCACACTGCGGAAAGTGCGGTTATGCAGAATTTAAAAAAGCTTAACTAAATCTTTCCAGTTTGTAACAGTTCTATAACTTCATCAAGTTTTGTAATGACAAAATCCGCCCCGTGCACATTTCCCTTTCTGCCGTGGTCGAAATAAACTGTTGTAACCGGCAGGCCTATCGCCTTGCTTAGATTTTTTCCGCAGCTAATATCGTAGCCGGAATCGCCGAGGAAAAAAACTGATTCAATATTCCTCAGACCTCTCAAAACCCGCTGAGCCATCTCGGGGTGCGGCTTGATTGGTGTATTATTGCTAAATGAAACCGCATCAAGGTAATTTCTCAGCCACAGATAGTCCAGCGCAACTTTCGCAGAAGCTTCCGGCGCGTTCGTAACCAGCGCAATGTAATACCCGCGCGATTCAAGTTCGGATAAAAGTCGATGCGCGCCGGGCATTGCCCGCATTGTGCCTGCTTGTATTGCGCGTAGCCTTAGGCCAGGCGTTTCCAAATCAAACTTAGCCCAAAACTCATCGCGCATTCCTTCTTCTGCCAGCCATGCAGGATCGCCTCGTACTATTTCGTGTGCCTGCTCTTTGCTCACTTGCCTGCCAAACGTCTTGCTAAGAATCTGCATAACTATGTTTTCAAATAAATCTGGCTGAGCTATATCTACTAATGTATAATCCATATCTACTAAGGCTACTTTCATGGCTGGCAAACCAAGCGAAATGGTTTTTAAACTCTTTTGGTTAGATTTTAACATGCTGTGCCTCGGAATAGAATCAACTGCGCATACTTTGGGAATCGGAATAGTAAATAACAAAGGCAAAGTTCTTGCAAACGAGAAATCAACATTCACAACAGAATCAGGCGGAATCAAGCCGGGAAAAGTTACAGAACACCATGTTTTAATGTATGATTTTGTTTTGAAACGCGCTTTGGAAACCGCGAAAATAAAACTTTCCGAGATTGGCCTGGTTGCTTTTTCGCAGGGGCCTGGACTCGGGGGCAGTTTGAGGGTTGGCGCTGCTGCTGCAAGGGCGCTGGCAACAATACTAAAAGTTCCGCTAATCGGAGTTAACCACTGCATCGCGCATGTTGAAATTGGAAAGCAGACTTCGGGCTTCAAAGATCCGATTACTTTGTATGTTTCCGGCGCAAATACGCAGATTTTGGCATTAGCATCTGGAAGATACAGGGTTTTCGGTGAAACTCTTGATATTGGTGTTGGAAATTTCCTTGATTCATTCGGCAGGGCTTTGGGCTTGGGATTTCCGCAGGGCCCAAAGATTGAAGAGCTTGCACTGAAAGGAAAAAAGTACATTGAACTTCCTTATACTATCAAGGGAATGGATTTTGCTTTCTCGGGAATTTTAACAAAACTAGAAAAATTAGCAAAAACAAATCGCAGGGAAGACTTGTGCCATTCTGCACAGGAAACTGTTTTTGCAATTCTTACAGAAGCAACTGAACGCGCGGTGGCGCACATAAATAAATCTGAAGTCCTGCTCACTGGCGGAGTTGCTGCGAATAAAAGGCTGGCAGGCATGCTGGAAACAATGTGCAAGGCCAGAAATGTAAAATTTGCTGTGGTACCTAAAAACCTGGCGGGCGACAACGGCGCCATGATTGCATGGGTGGGGATTTTAGAACACAAAGCCGGAGTAAAACAAAAGGAAATGAAAGTAAATCAGGATTGGAGAACAGACCAAGTCAATGCAACTTGGATTTAACTCAAGCTCTTTGTAATTTCTTCCTTAACTCTTTCGTGATTGATTGGCGTTAGATAATAAACTCTCACATCGCTTCTTAATTTTACTTTTGAAACAAAATCATCTCTTGATTTCATCGAAATTGTTCCGAGAACTCTTTTTGTTTCCAACGCTTTCTCGACAACTATTTTAAACCTTTCAGAAAGCAGTTCCATGTTTCCGATTTCATCAATAATTATTATGGCATTTTCATCGTTTATTCCGTTTTCAATTGCAGGAACTTCAATTTTTTCAAAAGCATAAACATCAACGCCGTATTTTCCGACAACAGCAGGCCTGATGTCAGTTGACGCCATTATAGTATGCCTCTCAGTTTTTACATCAGCAACAAAAAATCCCCATCTCTCATGGTCTTTTCTTATTTCATTTGTAATTATTCCAGAAATATTTTTTCCTTTTGTAATTTCCTGGAGAAGCGTTGACTTGCCCGAGGCTGGCGGGCCTGTGATTAAAATATTAAACTTGGCCATGCGCATAAATTACTATTTTGTTTATTTAAGCCTATTGCTTTTCAGCAGCAGAAAACTTGGCAAAGCAAACCATAACACTTATAATTCAAAAATTTGCGCTTAAAACATGGTCACAGCAATAGAAGTCAAAAATCTAAATAAGACATTCAGGACGCATACCAGGGAGGCTGGCCTGCTTGAAGCAGTCAAATCCCTTTTCTTCCGGAAGTACAAGA
>JBBTAR010000022.1:10544-14627 GCA_038044065.1 Nanobdellota archaeon | reverse complement strand
TATTAGGCATATGCCTTGCTATCTTTGTCGGATTTGCATACATGTCTTTTCTGGCATACACCCTGACAAGAGCCACAAAGTTCTTTTTCCTGAGTTATATAATAATACTGCCTGTTTTTGTCGCTTCATTCCTTTTCTTCCTGCTAGTTGCAGTGGGCAAGGCTGGCTTTTACAGGGAATTCCAGGATCTCAAGGCATACAAAGTGCCTGTCAGATAAAAGATTTATGAAAAATGCGCACGCATTTTCTATTCAAACTGAAGCAAATCTTCAGTTAAACATCTGACTTTGTCAGATTATTCCTTTAACTCATCCATTTGAGCGAGGAGCTTTAAAAACACGGACTTTAGCTAGCGGACGCGCTCAGAGCGACGAGTTAAAGTTATAAAAGCCGAATTCGTAAATTAACTATGGCTACTATTAGGATTTTAAATATAGTGCTAGCCATAACTGCGCTGGCTCTTTTTGTAAATCTCATGGGTGGAAGTAAGCTTACCGGAGATGTTATTTACTCTCTCGACAAATCCGAGCCTAAGTGCCTTGTTTCTTATGGCGACGAGCAATCTTCAATTGAAGATTTAAACCAGTGCTGTTTCATGCTTCAGGCACAGCTGGCATGCAGTCCCTATGGCATAAACTCAGCTGACTTTGCCTGCTCAACTTCAGACATGGGATTGAAGTATATTGCAAACCAAAAAACCATTTCTTACTGCAAGGCTGAAGGCTACAGGATAAAATTCAAATGAAACCGCACGGCAAATCAGATTTTATTATTACGGTTTTCCTATTCGTTCTTGTTGCTGGCCTGCTTTTTGCAAATGCAGACAGTTATGCAGACAACAGTGAACCTTCTAATAAAAACATAGCAGTTTCTGGAAATACAGTTTACATAAATTCCATGACAATTGAGCAGAAAGTTGCGCAGATGCTTATTGTTTATGGCGATTATGATAAGCGAAATTTTTACCAGCAGGCAAATATCGGCGGGCTTTTCCTTACTGCGCTCAGGACTGAATCAGATTTCAATTGGACTACAGATTTTATGCAAAGAGATGCGAAAATTCCTTTTTTTATTTCTGCAGACATAGAGGGGTGCGTTAATGCATTCCAGAACTTCCGCCCATACCCTTCGTTTTCAGAAATAAATAATAAAAATGATGCGTATGCTGTCGGAAAAGCGCAGGGCGAGCTGATGGCAAAGCTGGGCATCCAGATAAATTTCTCGCCAGTTGTTGATTTGAAAGATACAATCTGGAAGTGCAGGAGCTTTCCAGGAAGCGCAGATGAAATAGCAGGCAAGGCATCAAGCTACATTTCTGGCCTGCAAGCCAGCGGAACAATCGCAACAGCAAAGCATTACCCCGGGCGCACTCTTGATGTAAAAGATCCGCACAAGATGACAACTATTTCTGAAATAAGAGAATCCGATTTAACGCCATTCAAAGCAAGCGAAAATGCAGGCGCGAAAGCAGTAATGGTAAGCCATGTCATTGCAAGCGGAGCAGTTGATTCTGAAGGCAGGCCTTCTGTTGTTTCAAAAAGCGCAATCAGTGCGCTGAAAAAAGATTTTACAGGCTTGGTTATTACAGATGATATAAATATGCTTGGCTTGAAAAATTATTACAGCTCTTCTGGAAAAGATAGGATGCTTATTGACTTGGTGCTGGCAGGCAATGACATGATTTTGAATGCACTGGCAGGCACAGACGATATAAACCATTTCATAAAAGTAATTTCCCACGCAGTAAGGCGCGGAGAAATACCTGAAAAGCAGATTGATGCTTCTGTAATTAAGATTCTAAAAGCTAAAGGGCTCAAAGTTGTTTGAACATAACTTGAACCTATGGGTTCAAGGGATAGAAAACGCGCTTCATCCAACGCTCTAACTTGTCGTACTGTGCGCGTTTTTCATATCAAAAAGCACCTTTGCTTTTTCTGTTTCTTTTGAAATAACAAAATTTTTGCCCGAAACATCCAAGTCTTCGAGCTTGAAAAATTTCCAGTCAGACGAAAATTTGACTGCAAGCCATGGCTCTGCCTTAAACATCTCTGCGAATTTTCGTAATTCATCAACCTGCTTTGGCTCAAAATACTGCTGTTTGTGTTTTGTTGATTTGCATTCTATTGCAAGGACTTTTGAGCCATTTGAAGCGAGAACATCTGGACTGTAAAACCTCTGCACGCCGGAGCCTGCTGCCCGTATCGCAGCAAACTTGCTACCCCATAGCATGCTAACTAACTCTCGTTCCGCTGCTGAACCTTTAATCTTGCCTCCCATTTAATCGAGCTCCTTATTTAATTTTTTAATAATTTTTTTAAACGGCGCCACAATGCTGCCAAAATCTTCTGCATCTGCTTTAATTTTCTTAAGAATTATAATGTTGCTTTTCCCCATGGCTACAAACGTATCGCCTTCTGTTAAGCCGAGCCTTTCGCGTATTTGCGCAGGTATTGTGATCTGGCCTTTTGTCGTAAGTGTTGTCAGCAGTTTCATTCCTTACATTCCTTACTTTCTTACCTTATAAAACCTTCTACGCAGTATAATTTACCCTATTGCCGCCGGACTGGTACATACTGCTTCCTGATTGCAGCTCTCCGGTTTTATATGATGAATTTGTACTGCTGTTGTTTGTGTTGCCGATTGCAGAGAATCCAATTTTGCCGTCATTTTGCATGCCTGCATGAGCCACCATACCGCATGCGCACTGCACATTTGCGCCCGAATCTTTTGAATATGATGTAGCTGAGTGCTGTTGGTAAGAAGCTGCGCCTGTGCTTTTGTAATCCACACCTTGCCCTGCCTGAGTGTATTTAACTGCAGAATCGCCGCCCTTGCCATCTTCTAATTTATAAGAAACACCGCCGGATGGGCCTGCACCTGTATCTATTTTTTTAATATCATATTTCCCGCCAGAAGCTGTGCCAGACTGCTGAACTACAGAGCCAAGTGTTTTTTCCAAGCCAGACTGGCTGCTGGAAAAATCCTCTGTGCCAACAACCCTTGCCTGCGGAATAGAGCCATCCTTGTGTGTGTGCCATTTCTTGAAAGCATCAATTACTGTTTTTTTGAACCACGCACCCGTGTCTTCTCTGCTTGCCCGCTCTAAACCGCTTTCTGCAAAAACCCTCTGCAGGACGCCCCGAGAAACTTCCTTCTTCTGCCTTGCGAAAGCCCTGGCTAGAACTTTGCCTGACGGGCTTACTTTCTGCTTTGTAGATATTGGGCGTGCTCTCATTTTAATCAATAAATAACTCCACTATATCTCTATCTTTAAGCTTATGCTCTAGCCCTACCTGCTGGCCTGCAAACCTTGCTGAAGGCCCCCAGACTTTTGCGAACCTGAATTTCCTGACAAAATCCTTGTGGACAGCATCAGCCATTTGTTTTACATTTGCATCTTTTGGCAGTATGACTGGCTTGCCTGCCACAATTCCTCTGGTTTTTGTATAAACCCTAATTTTGCTGAGCTTCTGCCAGATTTCTTTTTTTAATTGTTCTGGATTTTCAGCAGAGCCGATTACTGCGAATGGCTTGCCTTGAAAGTGGACTTCTTTTTTTCTTAATTCCGACTGGATTGTTTCAATTTCTGAATTTGCCTTGCAGACATACACAATATAGTCTGCAGTCCGAATCATGTCAAATACCGGGCCTGCTACTGCACTGGAAGCATAGCCTGAGTAAATAACAGGCAGGTCAATGCCCTGAAGCCAAATTCCCTCAAAAGGAATCATGCGCATCTCTGGCCTGTATTCATTGTCTTTTTTATATTCAATTCCAGACAGTTTTGAAAAAACTTTTGTCTTGTCCGAGCCGTTTGTGCCGAGAAAAACAACCGTTGCAGCGCCTTCCTTTCGTATTGCAAAACTTTTCCCCTTGCCTGCTTTTTTGTCCTTGATGATATCTTTTTTTAATTCAGCAAGCCTTCGCTTCAATTGCGCATTTAATTTTTCTGCAGACTTGTGCTTCGGCGCAGTTGATATCATTTTTTTCAGCGCAGCAAGCCTTTCTGCTGGCGTGCCTGCTTTGACGTATTCTTCATTTGCCAATGCATATTCTATTCCAGCGTTTGTCGGCATTTTAACC
>JBBTAR010000022.1:0-10444 GCA_038044065.1 Nanobdellota archaeon | reverse complement strand
AAGTTTTTAAGCTTTAATTATGATTGAATTATCCGCTCTCAGCATAAAGACATTCCTGGAAAACCCTTTTTTTCTCAGAGCCGCGACAGCAGGCGTAATCATCTCAGCCGGCATAATTGCAGCGCATTTTGTCGGAAGCGCCTTCGGCCTGCTGATTCAGAAAGCTGGCCTGCGCAAATGGTTTGGAGAGCATGGCATAAAGAACCCAACTGTTTTAATACAAAGCATCAGCAAATACCTAATTTTAGTTCTGGCATTTTTCCTTGCGCTGAAACGGCTTGGCCTATTTGAATTCGTAATCGGGGTAATTGTTGCAGTCATAATCGGATTAGTTATGGTTGCATCTTATCTCGAACTGAGGGATTCTGCTGCAAACCTTTTTGCATATATTTTTGTCAGCGGAATGAAATTTAAAAAAGGAGACATCATTAAAATTTCCGGCATAGAAGGCAAGGTACGGTCTGCTGGCCTGCTTGAAGTTGTGCTGGAAGGCAAGAAGGATGATATTATTGTTATTCCAAATAGATTATTTTTGAAAGCCAAAGTGCATAGGCAAACTTTATAAGTTTTAACTGCATAGCATATCCATGGTCTTAGCATATATTCTGATAGTTGCAGAGGCTGGCCGCGAGAAAGAAGTGGCTAAGGCTTTGAGAAAATTATCTGGTGTCGAGGAAGCTGACACTATTTACGGCGAATACGACATAATTGCAAGAATTCGCGTTGTGGCAATTGAAAATCTCGGGGACTTCGTAATTGAAAAAATACGCCCAATAAAAGGCGTGAAACGGACCTCGACATTAATAGCAGTGGAGTGATTGGTTAAAATGGTAGTTGGTGCTTTCGTATTAGTAACAACCAAATCTGGTTCTGAAAAAGCAGTTGTAGAAGCCCTGAAAAAACTTCCCGAGATAAAGGAAGCAAAAATCCTGTACGGCGAATATGACTTAATCGCCAAGATACAGGCAGAAGACATACAGAAGCTGAACAGCTTTCTTTTGGATAAGGTCAGGGCAATAAAAGAAATTGAGAAGACAAGTACGCTTATTGTGGCTGGCTAAGTCAATAGATTTAAATAAACCCTTGCTTATAATTTACCAGAGGCAGACTGGGCAGAACAGCAACCCATGTTGTTCGTTCAGGTATTAAGGGCGCTGACGAGACCTGACTTTACTGACAAGCTGACGGCTTCCGCAAGGAAAAACTTGTTGGACGAGTATCTTACTTCAGCAGACTTGATATCTGGAGCGGCTGCGTACTATTGGATTCAGGTGCCGAAACAAGTAGGTAAGAAAACCCAGTAGGATTGGACCATTCCTGCCCGGGCCTAAACTTAAAGTTTAAATACCGCTTCTAATTCAGAAAAACATGCTGAATGATATATTGATCGGAGTTGTTTTATCTCTTAATTACTTATTAGGCTTTATACTTTACAGCTGGTGCGAGGAGGAAGTTGATTATATTATTTGCAAATTCAAACCTCTGGAGAGACTTGATAAATTAGTCCTTCCGCTTGCAGTCCTTTTCGGAATTATCTCAGCTGTTTTCATAAAAAAGATAGAAGTTTTACTGATTATTTTGCTAATCAGCACGATTATTTCCAGCGGAACAATCAAAGACAAAAATAATATTTTCTTGCCGACTATTTTATTTCTGATTGCGTTTGTCATTGCTTATTTTAGTATTTTATTTTTACAAAAATAAAAAGTCAGCATCAATAGTCCTTTCTTTCGGCAACATCCAAGGCAGGTTGTTTCCTAAAAAATATCCGAGTTTCGTTGCAACTTTAGTTTTCCATCTGATTGGCGCAAAGAACTTTTTCAATTCCGAATGATACTTATCAAAATCTGGGAAAGTTTTTAATAAAATATTTGCAGAGGTCAGCCCCCAGATAACCCCGCCTCCACTCCAGAATTTTGTTAATCCTGCTGCATCTCCTCCGCATATCGTGGCATTTCCTTCGGAAGGAACAGAAAAGCCGTAAGGAATAAGGCTGGCCTGCAGTCCTTCAACTTTAATACTGAACTTTTCGCAGAATTCATCTAATAATTGCCTTGCCTTCTTCGGCTCTTCCATTATTCCATATTCTATCTTGTTCCATCTTGGGACACTCCAGAAAAAACCATTTGGAGTAGGCCATGTATCTGCAAAGCTTCCAGTCGCTTCTGCATCAATAAAAAGCTGGAGTCCGCTTCGCATGGTTGGTTCTTCCACGCCTAAAAGTTTTCTCGTAATAGACAGCGCGCCATCTGTGCCAATTATTCTGTCAAATCCTTCCGGCAGTTTGGTTGTGTTGTGCTCTAAAATAATCTCAGCACCTGCCTTTCTGGCCAGCTCAGCGACATAATTATCTAGCTTGGCATGATTCATTACGAGCATCTTTTGCTTGAATAACACCTTGATCGTTTTCTTTGGAAAGTGAATTCTTGCACCTTCGAGAACATGCTCAACAAGCTCTTGTTTCGGTGGAACAAAATCCCACAGCCTTTCAGAAATCAGGCCAGAACAAACCTGCTTGCCGATAAATGCCCTTTTCTCAAAAACAGTAACCTTGTGCCCTGCCAGAGAAAGCCTCCATGCGAGGTATAGTCCCGTGATGCCTGCCCCTATTATAGCTACGCTAGCCGAACTAGTTCGGCTGCGCGCCGAAAATGTTTCATTTTCTTGCGCTTTCATAAAAATATACAGTTGAAAAGCTTTTTAAACAATCTTTATGCTCAACAAGTACAATGGCTTCAGTTTTTGACGTCAAACCAGCAGAACTCGTGAAATCCCTAGCCACCGAACTAAAGGGCAAGATAAAAGCGCCTGCGTGGACTATATTTGTCAAAACAGGCACAAACAAAGAGAGGCCTCCTGCAAACCCAGACTGGTTTTTCATAAGGGCTGCATCTGTTTTGAGGACAGTTTTCAAATCAAAGGAGCCGGTTGGCGTATCAAGATTAAGGTCTGTCTATGGCTCTGCAAAAAGCAGGGGACTTAGGCCTGCAAGATTCACAAGAGCATCAGGAAACATTCACAGGAAAATATTGCAGCAGCTTGAGTCTGCTGGCCTGCTAAAGCAAAAGAAAGATGGTGTCCACAAAGGGCGCATACTGACTCCTGCTGGGGCTGGCTTGCTCGAAAGAGTTGCAGCAAAGATAGCTAAGCAGGCAAAATGACTGACTTGGAAAGCATCAGAAGGCAAAAAATAGCAGAACTGCAGAAGTCGCAGCAAGGTGCAGTTGAGCAGGACTTCATACATCAGCAGCTTGAAGGCGCAAAGAAAACAGTCCTGCAGCGCTTTCTGACAAAAGATGCGCGGGAAAGGCTGGCAACTGTGAAACTAGCAAACCCAAAACTGGCAGAGCAAATCGAAGTCGGCTTGTTCGAAGCTGCACAGGCAGGCCAGATACAAGGGCAGATAACTGAAGAACAGCTGAGAGAAATACTCAACAGGGCTTCAGGTTCAAAAAAGGAGTTTAATATTATTCGATAAGATGGCGCGGAACAAACATCCAGCAGTGAAGAAGCGGCTCGGCAAAGCTAATTCGCAGACTAAGTGGGCGCCTTTCTGGGTAATTCCAAAAATATACGGAATGAAGAGGGGCAGGCACGTCCACCCTTCAAGAATCACTCACGTAAAAAGAAACTGGAGAAAAAGCAGGATAAAAGTATAAAATGGCAGAAAGAGTAATGATACTGGGCTTACGGAAAAGATTTCTCATAGCTCCAATGTGGCGCCGTTCAAAGAAAGCAATGAATATTATTACACAGCAGGTTCTCAAGCACACAAAAGCAGATGAAGTAAAAATCAGCAAGTGGCTGAACGAGCACATTTGGGCGCACGGCGGAAAAAACCCACCCGGAAAAGTAAAAATCAGAGTTGATGTTGTCACAGAAAAAGATAGGAAAATTGCGAAAGTAGAACTTTTCGAATTGCCAACATGGGCAAAAAGAGAAGCAGAAGCAGCAAAATTAAAAGAATCAAAAAAGAAAAAAACTGAATCTGCCAAGGCTGCGAAGGAAGAAAAAGCGAAGAAGGAAGAAGAGTTTAAGAAAAAGAAAGAAGAAGAACAGAAAAAACTTGCAGAAGCTAAAGAGCATGCCAAGCCAACAAAAGAACAGGAAATGGCTATGAATAAGAAATAAATGTCAGACAAACAAATTCTTAAATTAAACTTTCATGGCGACCCAAATGTAGGCCTGCACGGAGTTGCGACAGACAAATTCTGCCTTATTGGGCGCAGTGCGCGGGAACACGAAGTAAAAGAAATCGAAAGCGTCCTGAAAGTCCCAGTCATTCAGGTAGGCCTGTACGGCACAGATTTGATTGGCATATTTGCATCTGCCAATTCTGAAAAAGTTATCCTGCCGGAAATAATTTATGACTCTGAATTGAAAATCCTGCGGGAAAAACTGAAAAAAATAGGTGTTGAAGTTGAAATAATTAAAACAGAACACACTGCTTTCGGAAATAATATAATTTTGAATGATAAGGCGGGCGTTGTTTCAAAAATATATGATAAAAAAACTTTTGAGCAGATAAAAAAAGCTTTCCCGAAAGTAAAATTCGAGCAGATGGAGCTGGAAGGCCTGTCTGTTGTCGGCTCACTTGGCGCAGTAACAGCACGTGGCGGATTATTTTCTCCTAATATTTCAGAAGACGATATAAAAAAGATCGAAACGCTTTTTGGCTTTGAAATAGGGCTGGGCACAGTAAACATGGGCAATCCTTTCGTGAGTTCAGGCATAATTGCAAACTCAAATGGATTCATTATTGGCTCGTCAAGTTCTGGTTATGAAATGTCCAGAGCTTTCGAAAGCCTTGGCTTTGGATTCTCTGCGTAAGGTTTTTAACTCATACAAATTAGGAACAAGCATGGCAAAACAAGAAGAACAAAAAGAAGTTGAAGAAAAATACATGATTTTACAGCTGATAGCAGGCCAGCTTCAGGAAATGCAGAAACAGCTTGAATCGCTTGAAGCAAAATCAGGTGAAATTGTTGGGCTGAAAAACAGCCTTGCAAAATTATCATCCGCAAAAGTTAATTCAAAATCCTACTCATCTCTTGGGCTTGGCACTTTTGTCGAGTCTGAAATAAAAAACACAGGAAATGTTTTAGTTAATGTCGGCGCAGGTGTTCTTGTGAAAAAGACAACCTCGGAAGCAGATGAGCTGGCCAGCATGCAATTAGCGCAGATGGACGCAGTTGCCCAGAGGCTAACACATAACATAAACGCCATGTCTGCAAGGGCGCAGGAACTTGAGAGTGAAATACAAGGCCTGCTGAAAGAGTAGGATTATAAAACCCAATGTCTAATTATATTTATGTTTAGCTTCCTGAAAAAAGCTATTGACGGCTTCGCGAAAAAAGCAGAGGCAGAAGTATCAAAAGAGGAAAAGCAGGAAGAAAAAGTTGTTGAAAAATTAGCCGGAGCAAGAAAAGAGCTAAAACAAGCTAAAAATATAATAGAGCAAACAGATATTCCTGAAAAAGCGGAGCAAAAAACAGGATTTCTTGGAAAGTTATTTGCAAAACCAGAAGTTAAAGCTGAAATCCATTCTGCGCCACTTAAAGAAGTTAAAAAAATCGAGGAGAAAGCCGGCTTCCTGGAACAAGTTACAAAAGCAATTACTGAAACAAAAATATCTGACGTTCATTTTGAAAGAATTTTCTGCGCACTTGAGGAAGAGCTATGCATGGGCAATGTTTCTATCGAAGTTATTGGAAAAATAAAAGAAAAACTGCGGAAAGATCTTGTGGACGTTTCATTCAAGCGCGGGCATGTTGCTGACATAATAAAAGATGACTTAAGGGATGAAATTTACTCCATACTTGCATCTCCTGCAAAGGTAAATATTTCTGATTTGATTTCTGAATCAAAACAAAAGGCAAAAACTTTTGTGATAATGTTTGCCGGCGCGAATGGGCACGGAAAAACTACTACGATTGCAAAATTTGCGCACTACTTGAAAGAAAAAGGCTTCAGCTGTGTTCTTGCAGCGTCAGATACGTTCAGGGCAGCGAGCATTGAACAGCTTGAAGAGCATGGAAAAAAACTCGGAGTAAGAGTAATAAAACAGCAGTACGGAGCAGATCCTTCTGCAGTTGCTTTTGACGCAATCAGGCATGCCTCTGCGCATGGGATTGACTGCGTGCTGATTGATACTGCTGGAAGACAGCACACAAACGCAAACCTGATGGATGAATTGAAAAAATTAAAACGGGTGGCGAAGCCTGACTTAACTATTTTCATAGGCGAATCAATTGCTGGCAATGATGTTGTCGCGCAGATTTCAGATTATAATAAAGCAATCAGCATTGATGCAATAATCCTGACAAAAGCAGATGTTGATGACAAAGGCGGAGCAGTGGTTTCTGCAGTGCATTCTGTTAACAAGCCAATTTTGTTTTTAGGCGTCGGGCAAGAGTATGAGGACTTAATCGAATTTAATGCAGATGATTTTGTTAAGAAGATTTTTGGCTGATTACCTTACGACATCTACACCAAGAGCTCCTACATCAACTGGCTTGCCAGGAGCGTATCTTTCCTTTTGCGATGCATATTGGTGTGGCATGCCCATTTCAACTACTGGTTCTGGCGCAATAAGTTCGCTTAAACTAAGGCTTTTGAAAAATGCAACATCTCTTTTTGGGCCTGCTCTTGCAAGTTCAGCTGTTTCTAGCACTTTTTCAAGCTGTGATTTTGCCACAGTTAAGCTAATTGGTGTGCTATTCCAACCAGAATGAATTTCTATTAAAACCATGCCTGGCTGCCCAGAGGCTTCACCAGCAACTCTTATGGCGCAAGCATAATTACCATTGCATATTTCCGTGCGTATTGTTTCTGCATTCATATTACTATATAGTAAATAATACTATATAAAGCTTTCCATCCGCGCCTTTTTTAAATACGGGCAAGCAGGAATAACCATGGTCTTGGAAAAGCTGTCTGACTCTTTAAAAAGTGCCCTGCAAAGAGTATTCAGAGCCTCGCTGATAGATCCTAAATTAATTGACTTGCTTGTTTCAGAGATAAGGAAAGCTCTTATCGGCGCAGATGTTAATACAGAATTGGCGTCCAAAATTGCAGAATCAATCAAAAAGCGTGCGCTGTCTGAAAAGTCTGCAAAAACCCTGACAGCAAGGGAGCACACAGTTAATATAGTTTTTGAGGAATTGACAAAATTCCTCGGCGCAGATGCAGGCAAACTTGAACATAAAGCAAAGCCATCGAAAATTTTACTGGTTGGCCTGTACGGCTCAGGCAAAACAACAACTGCAGGAAAGCTGGCCAAGTATTTCAGAAAGCAGGGGCTAAAGCCTGCCTTAGTACAGCTGGATGTCTGGAGGCCTGCGGCTTACGAGCAATTGATGCAAATATCTGAAAAAGTAAAAGTTCCTTTCTATGGCATAAAAGATGAAAAAGATCCTATGAAAATAATAAAAAAGTTTGAGCCTGACTTTGAAAGATTTGATGTTGTTATTTTCGATTCGTCCGGCAGGGATGCGCTGAATAAAGAATTAATTTCTGAAATAAAATCAGTAAAAGAACACGTCAAGCCGGAGCATGTTCTTTTAGTTATTTCCGGCGACATCGGGCAGGCTGCACGAAAGCAGGCAGAAGCTTTCCACGAAGCAGCAGGCGTTAATGGAGTGGTAGTTACAAAACTGGATGGCACTGCGAAGGGCGGAGGCGCGCTGACTGCCTGCGCCGCAACTTCCGCAAAAGTAAAATTCATCGGGCTTGGCGAGCACATAGAGGATTTGGAAGAGTTCAAGCCAAAGAATTTTGTTTCGAGATTATTAGGAATGGGTGATTTAGAAACCTTGCTGGAAAAAGCAAAGGAAGCAATTTCTGAAGAGCAGGCTGAAAAACTCGGAAAGAAAATAATGAAAGGCGATGTTTCCCTGACTGATTTGTACGAACAGCTTGAAGCTGTGAAAAAAATGGGGCCTCTGTCACAAATAATGAACATGATACCTGGCATGGGCCAGGCAAACATCCCGAAAGAACTGCTTGGCGTGCAGGAAGAAAAAATGAAAGTCTGGAAGTTTGTAATGGACTCAATGACGCCTCACGAAAAGGACAATCCAGATGTGATATCTGGCAGAAGGATTGAGAGGATTGCAAAAGGGGCTGGCAGGCCAGAGTCAGATGTCCGCGATCTTCTGAAGCAATATGCCCAGATGAAAAAGGTGATGAAAGTCATGGGCAATCCCAAGCAGATGAAGAAGTTGCAGAAGATGATGGGTGGTAAACTGCCCCAGATGCCAATGTGAGTACAACAGTAAGCTTTTTATACCATTTGTAATAATATTATTACATATGTTAGAACATTATAACGCTTGGAAGGTCCTGCGCGTATTCTTTGATAATCCAAACCCGTCCGGGGCGGGCTTCCAGTTGCGCGAAATAAGCAGGAAAATCCATTTGGCGCCGGTTTCTGTAAAGCGCTATCTCAAAGATTTCATAAAAGATGGCTTAATACTGAAATCGCGGCATAGAATTCACAAATACCCGGTTTATTGGGCAAACAGGGTAAGCGAAAATTTCAGAAACCTGAAAAAGATAAACACTATTTTGCTGATAAGAGATTCTGGCCTGCTGACATACATTAATGATGCCTGCATGCCTGATGTTGTTATTTTATTTGGCTCTGCAGCAAGGGGCGAGGACCTGCTGGAAAGCGATCTTGACTTATATGTTCAATGCAAAGAAAAACAACTTAATTTAAACAAATACAAAACAAAATTAAATAGGAGAATAAACTTATTCTTCAGCGAAAGTTTCGATAAAATGAGTGGCGAACTAAAAAATAACATCCTAAACGGCACAATACTGGGCGGATATTTGAAGGTGTTTTGATGGAAGACGGTTTGATTAAAATAACGCCAGATAAAGAAAAGGCTAAATCCATACTCAGAATGGCTGAAACAACTTTAAACATGGCAGCTACAATCGATATCGAAAAGTTTCCATCAAATTTGGCTAAGGAGTATTATGACATAATCCGGGAATTAATTTCTGCTGTTATTTTACTTGACGGTTATAAAACACACGGAGAAGGCGCACACAAAAAAGTTATTGACTACTTGGCTGAAAAATACAAACAATTTTCTGGGCACGAAATAAAAACTATTGACGAGCTTAGGATGACTAGAAACAGAATTTCTTACGACGGCTTCTTTGTACCGCCAGACTACATAAAGCGCAAAAAAGAAGTTCTCAGCACAATAATAAAAAAGTTAACAGAACTGTTAAATAATAAATTAAAATAATGCTAGATTTATTTTGAAACCACCCACTCATCAATCTAATTATATTTGGAAACTTATAATTTCGCCACTCAAATTATTAATTTGCAATTTAAAATGTTTTTCTCTGGAACTATAAATTTGACTAATTTTACACTTCCTTCGACATCCCACGTATCTTGCGTATTTCCGCCACAAAACCATACTTTTTGGAAACGCACATCTTTTAATTTATTACTATAAGTGTGTTCTAAATGCCTTTTTGTTGCCTGTTGCGCATCTAAGGCATCTTTAATTTTTAATTCTCGCTTCATAGTGTTGTGTGTTTAGCTAGCTTACAAACTTTGCCGCTAAAGCAAAACCTTAAAAACTATGCACCTTACAGCCTTAATTATGACTGGCGGATTCAGATGCAGAACAAGAAGGACGATGTCTAAAAACCCTCGAACTAGAGGGAAATTCAGCACAACTGCAGCCTTATATGAATTCAAAATCGGCGATAAAGTCAGCATAGACCAAGAGCCATCCTTCCATTCTGCTACTCCGCACCCGAGATTCAAGGGAAGATGCGGCACGGTTATCGGAAAGCAGGGCAAGGCATTCAAAGTCGAAATAATGGACGGCGGAGTAAGAAAAATGCTTTTATCTGCGCCAATTCACATAAGGATAGTAAAATGAAACACGAAATCTTACAGAAAGAGGCGCTGCACTTATCTGCCTTGGCGAAAACCCTGCAAAAGCTCGGAAAGAAAGAAGAACGGGCAGAAATCCAGAACAAGCTTATTGATTATTCTAAAGACCATGCAAGGCTGAAAGAAGAGCAGGCCGACAAGATGGAAGCAGAGCTAAGGGCTTTGGACATAGTTACTTTAAACCAAGAGCAGATTATTCAGATTATTGATATCCTGCCGCAGGATTTATCTGAGCTGAAGTCTGTATTTGCCGGCTCGAAAACTAATTTGAGTCCGGAACAATTCCAGAAGATTATAGAAATCTGCGGAAAGTTTAGGAAGTAACTGTGAAAAAACAAATAGTTGCAGCAGTAGCTATTGCGTTTGTCTTGGTTGCGATTTTGCTTTTGTCTGCTACGCCGCAACAGGAAGGAGTTTCAAAAATTACCGTTACTAGCAATGCAAACAAATTAGAAGTAACAAAATACGAAGTTAAGATCGCCAGTGGCTACAGCATTAAGTCCGCGCTAA
>JBBTAR010000021.1:5222-10000 GCA_038044065.1 Nanobdellota archaeon | reverse complement strand
TTACCAATTTTTTTAATGCGGCTATGAGGATTGTTTTGGATTGTTGCTGCCTCGCTCTCCCGCTCTGCCCAGTGCGCCTGCCAGACCTATTAATTATTGGAGGTGCAGGTGCCCCTGGTCCTGCTGGCTGTTCAGGTGACGATCCGCCATCACCCCAATTAAATCTGCTACCCGCAGGGAAACTTTTGCTAGCCATCATTAGTATTAATCCTAAAAGCATCAGAAGGAATGCAACAACCCCGATTAATGCCCAGATGCCATTACCTGTATTAACCCAGCCACCCATCATAATTGCAACCAAAAGCAGGACAACGCCAGCCATCAGGATTTTCAAGCCGGGAGAAGTATTATCGCGCCATGCAAATAGAATCGAAACCAAAGTTATTGCAAGAATTAGGCCAACAACCAGCAGCCCATAAGGCGCAACATAAGCCATAAATGGGATTTTATTGAACCAAACATACGCAGAAGTTGCCAATGCAGCAAAAGCTGAAATGCCTGCAAGAGCTGCGTTCTGCGCGTTTCCAGAGCCCCAGACATCGCTGCCTTTGAACTGCGGAACCATGTTGAGGCCAAGCCAGAAAGCAAAAAACACTAGGCCGAAAGACATTATGAAATCCAAAGTCCTGCAATTCAGCGCATCACTTGAAGGGCATAAGTAGCCAAGAGCCGAATCCATTGCATTCTCAACAGCGAATTTGCTGCTATTTACTGCAAGTGCTGACGGAATTATTAGCAAAACTATCAATAAGATAAATAGAAATCGCTTTATATTTGTAGCCATGCCAAATAGTCAAATAAGTATTATTTAAACTTTGCTTATTTTCTAACTTCTGCATTCAGCTTTGCGAGGTCCGCTTGCACCTTGGCAAGTTTTGCCTCAAACTCACTTAACTTCGCAGAAGCATCTTTCTTTGCAGGCTTGGCCCGCACCGCTTCTAATGTTGCTTTTACCAAGTCCCGCCAATGTCTTTGGTAATCATCAAATATCTCTGGCAAGCCCATGTTTCTACAAGCGTTCTGATATTAATATGCTTTTCTATAACTAAGTATTAAAAGCATCTAGATTTACTAATTCCATGCTCCCTGAAATATTCCAGCAGATTCCAGAACTCAGGCCCTGCCAGAAAAAGGCAATAGATTTGGGATTATTACCTGGAAAAAATCTTTTGGTTTGCAGTCCAACAGGCTCAGGCAAGACTTTAGTAGCTGAAATTGCAGCAATTAAAAATATTTTAGAGCACAAAGGCAAGTGCGTTTATATTGTTCCGCTGAAATCACTCGCATCTGAAAAATTTGAGGAATTTAAAAGCAAATACGAAAAACTTGGAATAAAAACTGCAATCTCAATTGGAGACTTGGATTCGACAGACCCATGGCTTGCTGAAAAGGATTTAATCATAACTGTTTCGGAAAAATTAGATTCATTAATCCGCCACGGCGCGCCGTGGATACAAAGCGTTGCGACTGTTGTGCTTGATGAAATCCACTTGCTGAATGATCCGGGGCGCGGGCCAACTTTGGAAATTCTTGCAACAATGCTAAGAAAGGTATTAAAGACATCGCAGTTTATTGCGCTGTCTGCAACAATCGGCAATCCAAAAGAGCTCGCGCAATGGCTCGGCGCAGAGCTTGTCGAGGATTCTTGGCGCCCTGTAAAATTATACGAAGGTGTTTTCGATTCTGAAGAAATTAATTTTTATGCAGGTAAAGAAAATATTTTAGTAAAGGAAAAATTCTCAGAGCCAGCCCTCCAATTAGCCATGAATACTATTGCGATGGGCAAGCAGGCTCTTGTTTTCTGCGCAACAAAGCAGTCTGCAGAGGCAATGGCAGAATCAATTGCAAAAGCGAACAAGGAGCACAGCGAAGTTGGCTTGGCTAAAAAAGTCCTGAAAGCGCTTCCGAAGCCTACTGTCCAGTGCAGGCGATTGGCGAAATCAGTACTTCGTGGGGTTGCATTTCATCACGCAGGGCTCGTGCAGAAACAAAAATCACTCGTTGAAGATGGATTCAGAAAAGGGGCTGTGAAAATAATCTGCTGTACTCCAACTTTGGCGGCGGGGGTAAATCTTCCCGCTTTCCGTGCAATTATGAAATCCCTGAAAAGATATTCTGAAAAATGGGGCTACTCATGGATTCCTGTTTTGGAATACAAGCAGATGACTGGCAGGGCAGGAAGGCCAGGAATGGAAGAATTCGGGGAAGCCATCTCGCTTGCGTCAAGCCAGGATGAAGCAGATGAAATATATGAAAAATATATCTGCGGAGTGCCAGAAGAAATAGATTCAAAATTAGCAGTTGAGCCTGTACTTAGGATGGCAATCCTTGGACTGCTTGCATCAGGCTTCTGCAAGACACAGGAATCAATAATAGATTTTTTTGAAAGCACTTTTTACGGATTCAAATACCAAAATGACATTGAGCTGAAAAATAAAATCACAAAAATACTAATCCGGCTGGCAAATTATAAATTCATAGAAAAAAATGCAGAAAAGATTTATGCAACTTATCTCGGCAAAAGAATTGCAGAATTATATATAGATCCAGAATCTGCATTTACATTAATCAATGGCTTGAAAATCGCGAATGTTGCGGAGACAAACTCTTTTTCATATCTGCACTTGATTTCATCGGTTACTGAAGTGCCAAATCTGAAGTTCAGGAAATCTGATTATGAGTATTTTCAGGAGAAACTAATCGAACTTGAGCCCTACTTATTAATCAAACCGCCATCTGAATTTTCATGGGCTTATGAGGATTTTCAAGATGCGTTCAAGACTGCGGTGATGTTTGATGACTGGATTTCCGAGCTTTCTGATGATGAACTGCTGAAAAAGTTTAAGGTTCGGCCCGGAGAATTGAGAACTAAGCTGGCCAATGCAGATTGGATTCTGTATGCCTGCCAGGAGCTTTCGCGAATTTCGGAACTAAAGGACAGTATTTCTGAGCTTATGAAATTACGGCTGAGAATGAAGCACGGGATTAAAGAAGAGCTTCTGCCGATTGTGAAACTGAAGCATATCGGCAGGTTCAAGGCGAGAAAAATGTTCAAAGCAGGCTTGACAAACCTCCAGAAGATAAAGGCAGTTGAGTATGAAACCCTCGCAAGGCTGATAGGGCCGAGGACTGCTGTCAAGGTGAAAGAGCAGGTCGGGATTAAAGTAGATGCGCCAGAAGTCCGCAGGAAAGGCCAGCTTGAATTAGCTGATTTCTGAGCGGGGCTGCGCTTGAAAACTGAGGCTTTCAGCAGGCTGCATTTTTCAAAAATGGGGTCGCCCAGATTTACACCGAACGAAACGTGTTCGTTTAAAACCGACTTCGTCCGTTTTGAACTGGGGCTTTGCAGTTTTTCTCATGGCGCCAACTGGTGTTTTTTGGTGCCTGCCCGAACCACAAGTCCTACCAAGCTAGACTACGACCCCCCAAACAAAATAAATTAGTAGATTTAAAAACTCATGCATTCTGCGTTGCATTAGGCATTAATGGCCCTCTTGTGTAGCTCCAGAACAGCAGCAATCTCGTTATAGAATTCGCCAGCCTCCTTGTGAAGCAGGCCTCTCCAGTCATCGTAGGCTCCAATGTGGATGTATTTTCCAATAGCTCTTCTGATAAAACTCATAATAATATCGCTATTTATTGGATTATAAGATTCAAATTCAATATCTGCATTTACAACTGCTTTTATGTTCGCAATCCATCTACCCGCATGAGGTTTTATGCTTGTAACATTAAATTTTGTCTTGATTTCAAAAGTTATCTCATCTGTAATGCCTTTTGACGCAACCCAGTTAAATGAAACTTCCTGCTTTCGCTGGTCTTCCTTGAAGCTGTGTTCTGTAATTTTATATCGTTTATTTGTCAGCCAGCCATGCAAGTGATTGTAGAAATTTTCAAAATCAATCGGGCCTGAATAAGTCAGAGTGCCTACTTTAAACTGAGCATACGTCGTGGACATGAATCAAAGGGCTAAACTGTAAATATAAAACTTCTCATTTCTTCGGCAGGCCTTTTACATCATTGATGTATGCCCAAAGCACTATGCCAAGAGCAGAGCCAATAAGGATTGCCAGCCATAGTGGCAGGAAAGCAAGCGCAGCAACAGTTCCTATTGCGAAGCCTGCAAATGCAAAGTATAGCGTAGGACTGCCTCCAAGTATATAAGCGCCGTCAAATGGTGGGAAGATTGTTTTTTCCATGCCAGAGCCTTTTTGCGATGGTATTACGAGCGGAATTATGCTGAAGAACAGCATCCATAAATTAAAAAAATACAAGTCTTTTAGCATAGTTGTTTCGCCGTAAGCGCCGATTAACACTTTTGATAGCAAGACTAGAAAGAGAGAAACAAGCGGGCCTGCAATTATTATATTTGCCAGCGTTTTCGGGCCGATTTCAGGAGATTTGAAGCCAAGCCGTTTTATGTTTGTAAGAATAGGGTTTCCGATAGCAGTTATTACTGCCCATCCGCCAGAAATAATTCCAATTACTGCTGAGAACGCCATCATAGGCCAGGCTGGCTTGAAGAAAGTGCGCACGCCATATCTTATTGCAACGAGTTTATGCCCCCACTCATGCGCCATGAATGATAATGCTACTACTGGGATTGCTATAAATATGTTTTTTATTCCGTCTGCTGCGCTGAATGTCTTGTCGCCCCACTGGCCCGCCGTAAGTGCAATTGATAGAACTATTATTGCCAGAACTATTCCTTTTAATTCGCCCTTGTCAATGCCGATTTTGCTGAGCGCAGTCCTTAGCATAGAAGGCTTGTCTGCTGT
>JBBTAR010000021.1:0-5122 GCA_038044065.1 Nanobdellota archaeon | reverse complement strand
TGTCAATGCCGATTTTGCTGAGCGCAGTCCTTAGCATAGAAGGCTTGTCTGCTGTGAATATGTTTGACTTGTTTGCAGCTTCATTGAATTTTCTGATAATGTCTTTTCCAAACCATAGGATTGCTGCAAAGACTGCTGCGAATATGTATAAGTATGCTACTTTTGGCGAGCCAGAAATTAATAATTCATGCAGAAATTCTCCGCCAACAAAAGAAATAATTATTCTGTGAAGTATCGCAATAGGCGAGAGCATGATATCGTAATATATTTCAGTAATCAGCGCGTCTCTTTCAAGCAGTGGCGTAAGAATCCACGTGTAAGAAAAAGTATTCCAGAGAATCATAATTGTAAATAAAGTCGATATGCTGCCGACAACAGGGAACAAGTAATAAAATACAAATGCGCCCGTGAAAATTGTAAGAGCCCATTTCAAAGTGTACATTGGCCACTCGCCCGGCAGGAAAATCCTTGAGAAGAGGAATACTACTAGTGAGAAAATTGCGCCATACCAAGGCCCATAAGCCAGGGCGATGCTAACACCAAAAAAGTCAATCATTTCGAGGGGATTCAGGTATGTTGACAGGCCAGCAGGGATTCTGCTGATGAGTCCAAGGGCTGCGAGAACAAGTATTATTGAAAACTTCGGGTTAAAAAAGTAAACAAGCACAGAAGCAATTAAGAGCGCTATGACTGTAAAGATTAAAGGCTTCCATAAAATAACTTTCTGGCCAACCATTTTATCTTACTGCTTTTGGGATTATTTAAGCCTTAAGTTAAACTCGTTAGTGCGTGCTTCAGACCAAAAAGTATTTAAATCCAACTAGTCTTACTATTCTTACCATGGATAGGCGCATAGAAACAGTAACTTTGACTTCAAAAGGGCAATTAGTAATCCCGCAGGAAATACGGAAAGAAATGCACCTGGCAGAAGGTGATAAACTGCTTTTGTTCAAAGAGCATGGCATGATTACCTTAAAGCCGGTAAAAAAACTTGGAAAAGAGATAGAAGAAGACTTGATTGAGATGAAGCTGGCTGCGGAAGGCTGGAAAGATATAGAAGCGGGCAGATTCACTGAATATAAAAATGTTGACGACTTTTTGAAAGATATGAAAAAATGGTAATGTCTGTTATTGCTACAGAAACATTCAAGCTCGTGATAAGTAAAATAAAAGATGCAAAAGTGCAGGAGCAAATCGCGAAACAAATAAGAAAAATTTCAGAAAATCCGGAAATTGGAAAGCCATTGCGCTATGATTTGAAAGGCACTCGTTCAGTACGCGTGCATCATTATAGAATTATTTATGCCTCGAAAGATAATAAAATCTATTTATTAAACTTCGAACACAGAAAAGATGTTTACAATTAAGCTTTCCTTGCAATGAGTAGGAAAGCAGTATGCCCGAGCATCTGGTGTTCTGGCCTGGCTATCTGCCCTTCAACTTTCCATTCCCGCGGAATTGTTTCAATAACTTTCTCGATTTTCAATTTCGACTTTTTCAATTCCTCGCTGGCCTGCATTACCTGCGTAATCTGCGGGCAATATGCAACGAAATAGCCTCCAACTCTTAGGGCTTTCTCTGCCACGAAAATTAAATTCCAAGGCTCTTGAACATCGCAGGTGAATAAGTCAACATTTGTTTCAGCAACACCTTCGGAAGCATCAACATGCCTTGCGGAAAGATTTTTCACTCCGAGGAATTCAAAATTCTTTTTTGCCAATTTGTAAAAGTCTTCCCTGATTTCATAAGTAGTGACTTTTTCGCAGACATTTGCCAGCTGTGCGGCCAGCCAGCCAGAGCCAGTGCCAATGTCAACTGCTTCTGAATTGCATCCTATTCCTGTTGCAGAGGCAATTGCGCCGAAATCTTTTGGGAGGACTACTGCAGGCCCTCTCTTGCATCTTGACAATAAATCGTGGAACTGCGGTTTTGCGAGAGTGGTTTTTTTCTTCGCAGATGTCTCAATAATAGAATCATAGCTTTTCCCGATGAGCTTTTTCAAGTCAATGATTCCCCAGTCGTTTTCAAAACTCTTTGCTTCTGCACGCACCAAAACACCTCTGCCAGAATGCATCAGCAATACTAACTCGTTCTTTTTTATCTTGGCCATTGTAATTGCGCGGATTAAATCCGCCTCCTTGCGCAATTGCACGCATGCTAAATTTTAGTTTGGCTGCGCGCAGCGGAGCTTGCTCCGCTTGCTATGTTTTTCTTAAGAACAGTACCTTTTAAAAAGCTTCAATTTATCGTTTTTCCATGGATTTGAAGGCTCAGCTTAATAATGTGTATGAGAAACACTATAAGCAGTTAATTATAATTACTATCATATTTCTGGTCTTTTCTCTGGGTGTTTTGGGCCATTCTAAGCTCACAACAGGCGAATTTGTCAAGAAAGACGTTACTCTAAAGGGCGGTTTGATGCTGACCATTAAGACAGAGCAGCAATTCAACGTAGAGGACTTGGCGCAAAAGATTGAGAAAGACATGAAGACCTCTGCCACAGTAAAGAGCCTGACTGCGATGGCTGGCCAGCCAATCGGCTACACAATCGAAATCGAGCCAGTTGACAAAGACCTGCTGTTGCAGACAGTCGAAAAGGAAACAGGCATACCGAGAGCAATGTATAGTATAGAGGAAAGCAGTTCTGCCCTTAGTGATGCATTTTTCAAAAGCACAATTAAGGCAATAATTATTGCATTTGTTTTCATGTCGATTGTAGTTTTTGCTTATTTCAGGCTTCCTTTCCGTTCTTTTGCAGTTATTTTTGCAGGATTTTCAGATTTAATAGAAACAATTGCGCTGATGCAGATTTTCGGAATAAAACTTTCAACAGGCGGAGTCGCAGCACTGCTTATGCTGATTGGTTATTCCGTTGATGCAGATATTCTGCTGTCTGCCAGAGTTTTGAAACAGCAGCATGCCTCTGTTCTTGATGCAATTTACAGCGCAATCAAGACAGGCATAACAATGCAGGTCACTGCAATTGCTGCGCTTTTAGTATTATACTTAGTAACTCCGGCAGCATTGCTGAGGCAGATTTCAATAATTTTAATTATTGGGCTCTGTGTCGGCATCATGAATGCATGGATACAGAATGCAGGCCTTTTGAGATGGTATTTGGAATGGAGGGCAAAGCATGGACACTCTCAGTAAATTTAAAGAGATATTTTCATCGTGGCGCGTTTGGATGCTTATAATTTTCATACTCTGCTCTGTTGCAGCAATAAATCCAAAGTTTGATGCAAAAGGCGTTGAAATTGTTTCAGTTGATACAAACAGCTCTGCTGAAATAAATGGCGTGCGTGCTGGAGATGTTCTCAAAACAATAAATGACAATCCAATCCTGACAATCGAAGATTTCAACAAGCAGTCCTCAGTCCTGCAAAGCGGGCAGGTAGTAAAAATCAGCACAGGCAAAGGCACATATTCGTTCCTTGCAGAAACAAAGGATGGCGCAGTTTCAGCAGGCTTTTCTGTTGATAAAGTTCCAACTTCAAACCTGAAGCAGGGATTAGATTTAATCGGCGGAGTCCGCGTTTTGCTAAAACCTGATGCGCAATTGACAGACCAGCAGTTCTCTGACCTGGTTTCAATCACGCAGAAAAGGCTGAATGTTTATGGCCTGCGCGATATGAATGTCAAGCAGGTTTCTGATTTTGAAGGCAATAAATTCCTTTTGGTCGAACTGGCAGGCACGACACAGCAAGAAGCAGTTAAATTAATATCCCAGCAGGGAAAATTTGAGGCAAAAATCGGCGAGCAAACAGTTTTCTCCGGCGCGGACATAAAACAAGTTGTGCGCTCGTCACAGCAGGGCGCAGGCATCCAGAACTGCGGCGAGTCGCAGGGCGGATGGGCTTGCCAGTTTGTGTTCCCGATAGTCATTAGCCCGGAAGCCGCGAAACTTCATGCAGAAATAACTTCAAAACTATCAACTATATTTGTCGGTGATAATGAATACTTGGAGAAGAAATTAGACCTATACCTCGATGATGAGTTAGTGGACAGCCTATATATCTCAACAAATCTGAAGGGTTTGGAAGAAACCAGCTTTTCGATTGAAGGGCCTGGCACTGGAAATACAGAGCAGGCTGCGTTTAACTCTGCGCTTGGAAACATGAAAAAAATGCAGACGATACTTGTCACAGGTTCTTTGCCTGTAAAATTATCAATTGCTAAGATTGATATCATATCTCCTGCGCTTGGGGCAGAATTCCTGCGGACAGCCATAATTGCAATAATTGCAGCAGTCTTTGTTGTCGGCATAATAATTGCAGTAAGATACAGAAAAGCAAAAATAGCAATCCCAATAATGCTGACTAGTTTGTCAGAAGTTTTCATAATATTCGGGGCGGCGGCACTAATAAAACAAAATCTTGATCTGGCGTCAATTGCAGGCATTCTGGCAACAATAGGAACAGGTGTTGATGCGCAGTTAGTTATTACAGATGAAGTTCTCGGAAAGATGGGTAATGAGAGCTATGGCTGGGCAGAGAAACTGAAGCGGGCTTTCTTCATAATAATGGGCTCATATATGACTGTTGTGGCTGCAATGATTCCGCTTTTGGCAATTGGGGCAGGCATGCTCAAAGGCTTTGCACTTGTTACGATAATAGGCGCGTCGATAGGGGTTTTTGTCACGAGGCCAGCTTATGCACAGATTATTGAGACGCTTGTTAAATAGTTTGCTGATTAAGTAGTATTTTAATTTCTGCGCGCAAGTTTTGGCAAAAGATTTATAAATATATATATCTCTAACTTAATAAATAAAATGGAAATGTCCAAATTAGAAAAGATCGTAGATGTTGGTACTAATACGAAAGGCAATACATCGCTTTTGCCGCTAGTGGCATTTTTTTTGGAAAAGCAACCACTCGCAAAGAGAGATTACACTAATATGGGCAACAGTTATTGTAATAGGAATGGCACTTATATAGCGGATGATTGATGTGCGCAGAGTTTTACTAGTCGGTGAAGTTCACGGCACTAAGCAGTCTAGCAAATATGTTAAAAAAATAATCGAAGCTGAAGGCAACAAAAAAGTTATTATTTGCTTGGAAGTGCTGCCCCAACTGAAACGCGATATTACTAAATTTATTAGGACTGAAACATTTACAAATAA
>JBBTAR010000020.1:0-4253 GCA_038044065.1 Nanobdellota archaeon | reverse complement strand
AGCAGAAAAATCGCACACAGTAAGGCATATGACAGAGTTCTCGCACATAGATGTAGAATTAAGTTTCATAGATGACTTAGATGATGTCCTAAAAATATCCGAAGGTGTTTTGAATCATGTGCTGGCTTGCGTAAAGAAAAACTGCGCAAATGAATTAAAAATTCTTGGCGTTGAAATTGAAACATTGAAACTGCCAATACCGCGCGTAGATTATGAAGAAGCAGTCAAGCTACTCCAGAAGGCAGGCTCAAAAATAAAAATGGGCGAAGACATTGGCATGGAAGATGAAAAACTTCTTGGCGAAGCAGTCAAAAACAAATACAAAACAGATGCATATTTCCTGCAGAAATTCCCATGGAAACTCGATGTGTGCAAATTTTATTCAATGCGTGAAGGAAACTATGGCAAAGTTGCAGACTTGGAATACAAAGGACAGGAAATCGCGACAAATGCGCAGAGAGAGCACAGGTATGGTGTCCTAAAAGCGCAGATAAAAGAAAAAGGGCTTAAAGAAAAAGATTTTGAATATTACACAGAGCCATTCAAATATGGCACACCTCCGCATGGCGGTTTCGGCATGGGTCTGGACAGGCTGACACAATTCATTCTGAATTTGGTGAACATAAGAGAAGCCACGCTGTTCCCACGCGATACAGAAAGATTGACACCATGAACATAAATCAAGCCTTCCAGTCCGCTGCAGACCACAAGAAAGCAAAGCTATCACTGAGGTTTTTTAAGACAGGCAAGGGCGAGTATGGCGAGGGCGATGTTTTTTTAGGCATTGCCGTACAAAAAATAAGAAAAATCGCGAAAGAATTCAAAAATATTTCTTTAGGTGAAGTCCAGAAACTTCTTGACTCAGAAATTCATGAGAAAAGATTATGCGCTTTGGTTATTTTAATCAAAAAGTATAAAACCGCAGACGAAATTGAAAAGAAAGATATTTTTGATTTTTATATGAAAAACACGCGCAGGATAAATAATTGGGATTTGGTTGACTTATCCGCGCCTAATATCATGGGCCACTACCTGCACGACAAAGATAAAAAAATCCTGCACGAATTATCAGTTTCAGCTGATTTATGGAAAAAAAGGATTGCAGTCCTTGCAACATTTTACTTTATACGTAAAGATGATTTCAAAGATGCAATAAAAATCGCAGAAACACTTTTGAATGACGCGCATGATTTAATTCACAAAGCAGTCGGCTGGATGCTGAGAGAGATTGGAAAGCGAAATCAGGAAATTGAAGAAGATTTTTTGAAGAAGCACCGCAAAAGCATGCCAAGGACAATGCTGAGATATGCAATAGAAAAATTTCCAGAAGAGAAAAGAAAGTTTTACTTAAAGAATTAAAAATAATTATTTTTCTTCAAGTAGATTGCGCATAATCCGATTCCGAGCAGGACAATTACTATTGACAGCACGCCATCTGAGCTGAAGCCAGCTATGGGGCTGTCCAGCGCAACTGCGCCAGTAATTCCCGCAGCGCCGGGCATGCCAACTATGCCAGATACGCCGATCCCTGCGACAAGCAGGATTGCTGCAATCGCAACTATTGTTGTTTGGTTTTTCATTTTATATTAGCTGTGGCTATGATGATATATAAAATTAACTTCTTATTGGAAAGGTGGTTGGCTTGGCGGCTGAGGCTGGCCCGTCGGGTTCTGCCCTGTTTTTTGCAAGTAATCCTGCCATAGCCTTGCCCTGCGCTTGTATTCTTCTATATATGCTTTTTTCCTATCTCTTGGAAGTTTGAAGCCAACAAGAGCAACAAGGCCCGCCAGAAGGACTGCAGACACTATTATTGCGGCGATTTTGTTATTACCTTCGCTGATTTTAAGGAAAGCGCCTGTTATGCCCGACAATCCAGATGATTTCGGCGCAGGTGCCTTTGGAGGCTCGCCTGCCACTGCCTGCGTTTTTGAAGCCTCAAGGCTCTGGCTGAGAGTTTTGTCTGAATATACAACAACTGCTTCAACTTTTACGCTTTGTATGTCTGCAATTTCAACTTCGGCTGTAAATTCAACAGAGCTTTTGGCAGGAATGTCCTGCTGGCTCGTGTAAACAGAAGAAACCACCTGCGAATCTTTGTAAATATTAAACCTCGGATTGACAGCGCTGATTGGTTCAATCCACTTGTTTGCAAGAGTTAATGTTACTTTTGCCTTGCCTGCATTCTGCTCTCTCGTGAATTTCTCAATTTCAAGCAAGGGCTCGCCAACAGTAAAGTTCTGGCTAGCCAGGAAGGACTGCGAGTTCCAGGCCACTTTTGCATCTGCGGAATACTTTTCAAATTCATGAGCAGTCCACGAAACTGAGAGCTGGCCCACTTCATCTGGTAAAAGTGATTTAGTGCCGTCCAAGTCAAGGGTTTCAAAAAACTCGCCTGCTTTGTAAACCTCAATAGTTCCTGAAACCGAAGTTATATTTCCAGCGCCCGTATTTTTCAAAGGGACTGTGAAAGTTACATCTTTTGATGGCTTTGTATTACCAATAAGCAGTTCTGCTTGCAGTGATTCAGTTGCGGTTAGCACAGTCTGTGCTGTTGAAGTTGTCTGATTGCCTGCGCTTGTTGCTGGCGCAGTGTAGTTTATCCGCACATATCTCGCCTCTGTGCTGATATTCCCAAGGTAAGCGCGGTACTTGTACAAGCCATTCGCCATGTTCGTAAAACTTTTCTGCCATGTATTTGTTTCGGACTGTGTTGTCTGGTAAGTGTAAAGTGTTCCACTGGAATTAAATTCAACTGTCGGAGAAGAGCTGGCATTCAAAGTAATTGTCAGCGCGTTTGTTGCCAGAGTTGTTCCGTTTGCAGGCGTAGCAGATGTGAAACTCAGCCACGGAACTACTGTGCTGTTTGTAGTTGTTGTATTTGTGCTATTAGTTATATTTGTTTGGTTCTGCACCTGCGGAGCAGTATGGTTTACAGTTACCGTCCGCAGTTCTGTTGTAACTTTTTCAGTTGTAACTTTGAAAGTATAGTCTGCGTTGCTGAGGTTTGTCTTGCTGGCCTGCCATGTTGTGCCATTGCCGGTCATCGGCTCAGTAGTTCCATTCCAGACAAGTGCCGGAACTTCAGGCAAGGAAAGTGCCGCAGTAATTGTTAAACTATTTGAATTTAATACCGCGCCATTTGCAGGAGTTTCGGAGGCAAATGTTATTTTCTGCAGGGATTTTCCAAAATAAATAGTGTAAGCTGTTTCATTTATTTCTGTGCTGTTGTAAATTAGATTTGCAAAAGTTATGTTTGCAGAAATACAGATGCCATTTTCTTCTGCAAGAACTAAAGAATAATTTGCAATTGTATTTGCGCCATCTGTTATGAATGCAGTCCGGCAGTCATCAAGATTTACCGGGCGGTATGCTTCTGGAAAGCTCATTACTGCAGAAACCTCCGCTAAGTCGGAAGTTGCAGTGATATTCTGAATATTGCTGAAGTACTCGTTTCCCGCAATAAATGAGCCAGTAATTGGTGCATTTTCAGAACCAAGCAGAAATACGATTGCAATTAAGATTATTAATAAGCCCGAGGCCAAAACAAATCTCCTTAGCTTAAAGTCATGTGGCTGCATGAAATTATTATAATCTGGCTGATTTTAAATGTATTGATGTTTGCGCATCTATTTGGTTGCCATTAGTACATAGTCACATAATATTTATTATAGCAAATAATGTTTTTGTTATGATGGCAGAACAAGTTCCTCCGGGCTTTCCTACTCAGGGTTTTGGTTTTAACAGGCCAAAGCCAGAAGCGCCTTTCAGGCCAGAAATTTATGACAATGTTGCTAGCCTGTCCAGTAGAGTAAGGCTTGTTGAAGAAAGAGTCGATATGCTCCGTGGGCACATAGAGATGCTTGATAATTCACTTATTGAGAAACACAAATCAGTTATTTCTGAGCTAAGAGGTGTTGAAAATGATATTAGAACACTCAGAGGTGATGTTGAGCAGACTAAGAGTGTGGTTGACCGCATGGCCAAGAGAATGGAAGAGCTGGCTGGCAAGGAAGAGCTGAAAGTTTTGGAAAGATATGTTAGTATGTGGCAACCAATGAGTTTTGTAACAAGGAGCGAGGTTGCATCAACAGTGAAAAGTATTTTAAGTGATGCAGGCATTAAGGTAAAAGCGGAGAAAACTAATGAATGAAATATTTTTGCCGAAGGCAAGGTTTCCGATCGAACGCTTTAACGAGCGAAGCGAGTGTCCAAAGGGTTCGGTTAAGAATAATTTAATAGATGCAGGCATAAAG
>JBBTAR010000019.1:0-5024 GCA_038044065.1 Nanobdellota archaeon | reverse complement strand
GCTGGTATGGATCGCATACGGAGCAGAATTAAAAAATCTGCCAATAGTGTTAGCAAATATTCTCGGCGCGGTAAATATCGGGCTGGTTGTTATTGGCTGGCTTTTATACGGGCGGTAAATTAAATTGCCGGACTTTTAGTGCTTAAACACCAAACCTAAAACATAAATCAAAATTATTCCTAAAAATAATAAAACAACCTGCCAGCGCGATTTTGACTTGCGCCCGCCGTGCTTGTGTAATTCTGGCATTAGGTCAACAGCAGCCATGTAAATAAATGCGCCAGCAGCAAAAGGAATCAGGTATGCGGTAAATCCTTTTATAAATTCTGACGCAAAAAAAGTCAGCAAAGCCCCAAGGACCGCAGTCAATGCAGTAAGAAAATTGAAAAACAGCGCCTTCGCTTTTGAAAATCCGCTGTAAATTAAAATTCCGAAGTCGCCGATTTCCTGCGGAATCTCATGCGCAATCACTGCGATTGTCGTGATTATTCCAAGAGGAAAAGAAACCATAAAACTCGCAGCAATAATCATGCCGTCAATGAAGTTGTGGCTTGCATCGCCAATCAAATTCAAATAGCCAAGCGCGTGCACGTGCTGGCCTTCAGAATGTGTGTGATGGTGATGCCAGTGGAAGTACAGCTCAATTATGAAAAATAAAATTATTCCAAGCAGTGTGATTTCAAAAACATACTTTGTCTGCGCAGCCAGTGCGCCAGGCAATAAATCTAAGAAAGCTGCGCCAAGCATGCTTCCAGCTGCAAAACTAACCAAATAGCTCAGGATTTTATTCAAGTCTTTTCTAACAACCAAAGCCAGCGCGCCAACAAAAGAAATTAAGCTAACTATGCCAACAGCAATCAGTATTTGCAGAAGCGCCAGGTCCATGAAAAAGCTTTAATTGTGCGGTATAAAAGCATTATGATAACAAAAACTCGCTGATGCAAGTTTTTGAATCCAGAGAAAAACGCACAGCGTTTTTCTTGGCCAAGAAAATCCCGTAAGGATTTTCTCTGGTGCAGTTGCGGAGGCGCAGTCAATCATACAACCACAATGAACAAAACAAGATATTTTCTCTCGGTATTCAAAAAAGCCAAAAAGAAATTCGGCAATGCGGATATTCGGCTCGCTGCAGAAGGGTGGAAGGAAGGCTGGCAAGTCCTCATTGCAACAATCATGTCTGCCCAGAGCAGGGACACTACAACAATTCCAATCGCAGAAATGTTATTTGCGAAATATAATTCCTTAGAAAAATTAGCAGGCGCAAATTATAAAGATGTTCTGAAGATTTTCAAAAGTTTGAACTACAACAAAACAAAAGCAAAAAATGTTATTGGCGCAGCAAAATACGTAATAAATAATTTTTATGGAAAACTGCCGGATAAAATGGAAGACCTGGTAAAAATTCCCGGCGTCGGCAGAAAAACCGCGAATATAGTTTTATTCGCAGTGCATAAAAAGCCAGCCATTGCAGTTGACACGCACGTCCACAGAATCTCAAACGTTCTCGGCTTGGTAAAAACAAAAACGCCGGAACAAACAGAGCAGGAATTAATGAAAATCATTCCCAAAAAATACTGGACAGAGGTAAATTATATTTTTGTAAGATGGGGGCAGGCAACACCAGGGAGAGATAAAGGCAAATTACTGATGAAAATAAATTACCCAATATAAGGCGTATTATCTTTTGTTCGCTTAGTATCAACTGCCTGTTTGGTTTTTTCTAGTATTCCCCTGATTTTTTCTTCCATGTCGCCTGCGCGCTTTAGCAATGGCTTGTAATCCACATCCAAATTCAGGTATTTATCAAGGGCTTCGATTATTTTTGCAGCTGCCTTGTTGTCAGGCATTTTTGAATGTGTTTCTGAGAAAATAAAAGATGCCCTGATGTCTTTTGATAATTTCACAAGCAGTGCGCCTGATACGCCCATGATGACGCCTTCCTTGATTGGCTGGCAACCGCAGGCCTGCTGAAGAATCTTAAGCCTCATCTCATCATTTGAGAAAGAATAAGTGTCAGGCTCTTCTTTTTCTGAAACTGTTGCAATTCCTTCAATGCTGATAATTTCCTTAGCGTTTAATTTTTTATATAGTTCTAAAATCGCATCCGTAACTTCCCATTCAAATCCGTTTACGCCTGCCAGGGCTTCTAAAACAACGAGGTTGAATTTTTCATTGTAGAGGATTTCGATTGGCTGGATTATTCTTTTGCCGTGGACGATTGCAATTGGCGCAAGTTCTGGGCACCACATCTTGCCAATTGATTTGAACTTTAAGTGGTCTGTCAGGTACTCAACAGCAATCGTGGAGACAAAACCCACTCCGGGAAAGCCTTCAATTATAGTCACTTTTTGCGGTTTCTCATTGAGGATTACTTTCATTTTAATTCACCATGTTTGTGATTTTTAAATTCATAGCCCCATTCGAATAATTTTTTATCTATTTTGTCTACTTTTGTGTAAAGTTTTAGCAGAAAACCAACCAAGGCGGTAACTGCCAGCTGGTCGAGTGTAGGCGAGTTCCCGAAAATTCGCCAAATAAATAAAATGATTGTAAGTATTATTATTGCCCAAATCAACCAGTCCAATATTTTATCTGTATCCATCACGCGCCCCGCGCCACTAGTGCATAAATGAGCAATAAAAGCGATAGTGCTATTAATATTACAAACTGCCAATCTGTTTTTTGCTTTTCCATTGTGGCCAATACCTAGATAACAGATGGCTTGCTTATTTAAAAAATGTTCTATTGGTTAGGTTTTTAAAGGGATCTTTAATGTGTTATTAGTGGCGTTCGGCGCAAGCTGAACTCACACTTTCAGGGCTGGCGTAAGCTGGCCCTTTAATATTAAAATAAAATGGTACTAACACCCATCCCACAAGAAATAGTTAAAGAAGCGAAAGGCTTATATTTAGGCGACATACTCGGGCAACAATTATATGGCCCTGAAAACGCTAAGGTGCGCGACGAAATTTGGCGAGAGTTTGCAAAAACACATCCCGATTACTCTCGAGAGATTTTAGGTTTGAGGTGCGCAGTCAAAGCAGCGCTGGTTACTAGAACTCAATATGTGCCACAAGCCATTACTGCTATCTCGTTAGGTATTCTAGAACTAGAAGTTAAAGACGCTAACGAACGAGTAGCCACCAGAGAATTTCTTGTAAATTTGTTAATTGGGCGAGTTTTGCTTAGACCTGGGTATATAAATTATGACTTAGATATTCCAAAAGAATGCAGTGAGCTTGTTAGTAAAATTGGTAAAGTGACTTCGCTTGAGGATGCCGTAAGGAAAGCGTTGTCTGTTGTTCCCGGCGCAGACTATCTTTAGGAAATATTTATAAACCCAACTTATGTTTTTTTAACCGCTAGCGGTCAAAGTGCCGGGGCAACTCCTGTTCTCATCTCGAACACAGAAGATAAGCCCGGTAACGTTTTGGTTTGTACTGCGTCGTACGCGGGAAGGCCGGAAAGCTGCTGGCATTACACATCCCTTTTTCTTTGCCAAAGAAAAAGGTCTCTGTGAAACCCCAAAAAGAAAAGCAGTGTGTTGGGCTGCGCCCAAGCACACAACTTGCAAAAGAAAGCAGCGGGATTTGCAATCCCGTAAAAAGCCATGTTAGTTACTGGCATTGCATAACTTTTTATATAATTAATCCATACTATTTTCATGGGAAAAGGCAAATTAGTTTTTGTTTTAATAGTTGTAGTTTTAATTGGAGCTGTTTATGCGGCAGGCCTCGGGGATGAGCTCTTGGACATCACTGGAAATGCAGTCAAGAAGTTAGTAGCAGAAAACAAAGACATCGCGATTAGCAAAGCAAAAGAATTTGAAAAGGAAGTAGCCAAAAGCATCGAAGGCAAATTAGCCAAGGATAAGTTTTACTTAAACCTGACCAGCCCGCTGACCGGGGAGAAAATAGAATACACTTGCGAGAAAGGGCTGAAGTAGAGCGAAAGCTTTATATACACCAAATATACAAATATATATGTGACATATATGGTGCAAGCGGTAATAAATATTCCAGAACGGGCAAACAGGACATTGAACGTTGTCAAAGCCAAATATGGCTTGAGGGATAAATCGCAGGCGATCGCGCTAGTCGTAAGGGAGTACGAAGAGGAAATTATGGAGCCAGAGATACGACCAGAATACTTAGAGAAACTGAAAAGAATAAGAAGGAAAAAATACATTCACTATAATTCCATAGAAGAATTAAGAAAGGCGACAGGCGGCTGACGTACCAAATGTACGCCTTCCAAGTAAGTGATAGGTTGCAGAAAATACTGGAAAAGCTCGCAAGAAAAAACAATGGTCTGCACGAACAGGTGCTGAATAAAATAAGCGAAATCACCAACTCTTCAGATATAGAGCACTATAAAAATTTAAGATATAGTTTAAGCGATTCAAAGCGGGTTCATATTGGACATTTTGTGCTCGTTTTTCAATTTGACAAGAAAAATAATTTAATAAATTTTGACGATTTCGACCACCACGATAACATTTATTTAAAATGATAACGCGCCACCAAGACCCGAAGCTCCAGCAAATCGCTGAGGAAAGAATCGGAATTCTTTTCCGAGAGGCAAAACTAAATACAGAATATGCAAACCGCTATGTTTTCCTAGCTAGAAAAATTGCAATGAAGCTAAACGTGAAAATCCCGAAGGAGTACAAGATGCGCTACTGCCATAAGTGCTACAGGTATTTCTCGGCAGGAAATTTTACTGTCCGCACAAACGCAAAGACAAAAGCAGTTGAATACGCATGCAAGGCCTGCGGGCATGTGAACAGGTACGGGTATGCGCGAGAAAAATCTAAATCTGCTTAATCGCAGCGTTATTCATTCCAAAAAACTCCTTCTTCCACCTATAATTATCAAAAAGTGAATCATCACGCTTGCCAGCCAATAGATTAAGCACCCAGAGGACTTCAATAGAGCAGAGCCCGTTGTCTGGCCTGCCTTTCTTCCAAGGGTAGGCTGACTTGAAGCCTGAGATTGAAATCTTTTTCAAGTGGAATTTTTGTT
>JBBTAR010000018.1:0-1735 GCA_038044065.1 Nanobdellota archaeon | reverse complement strand
ACAAGGAAGGGAGGCAAATAAAATGAAATGTCCAAATTGTTATTCAGGTAGTTTTTTAGAAGACCATCGTAAAGGGGAAACTCTTTGCAAGGACTGCGGAACTGTTGTTGAAGATAATGCTGTTGATACAACTGCCGAATGGACTAACTCGGAAGACGAGCCGAACAAGGCAAGGGCTGGCGCTCCAACTTCCCTATCAAGGGCGGACATGGGCATCAGGACAGTCATTGGCTCAAAATCAGATATGCTGAAATTATCAGGAAGCTCTCTGAGACGGTACAAGAAACTGCAAAGAGAAGACGTTCGCTCTGCCACAAAGACAGAAAGAAACTTGAAATATGCTTTTGACGACTTGAAAAGATTTACTTCAATCCTAAAACTCCCATCTGGAGTCGAAGAGGAATCTGCAAGATTATACAGGAAGGCCCTTGAAAAAAACTTAATCAGGGGAAGGACTGTTGAATCTGTAATGGCTGGATGCATTTATCTGGCCTGCAAGAACTTCGGAGTCCCAAAAGGATTCAGAGAAGTATGCCATCTGACAGGCGTTGACCAGAAAGATTTCGGGAAGGCATTCAAGCACGTAGCAAGGCGCCTTGGAATTAAATTCGGCCCGACATCAGCTGTTGATTACATTCCAAGATTCGGTGCAGTCCTGAAATTAAATTCAGAAACCCAGTCAAAAGCAGTTGAAATTCTCAAGAAAGCAGAAAAAGCAAACCTCGACAATGGCAAAGGCCCTCTTGGGCTTGCTGCTGCTGCGATTTACATTGCTTCACAGATAACTGGCCAGCACATCACACAGAAAATGGTGGCAGACACTACTGCAGTAACAGAAGTAACTATACGAAACAGATATAAGGAGATAGCAGATAGATTGAAGATTAAAGTGCTGGAGGAGTAAGATGGCAAATCCATACTATGTAGAAGCACTGCAACTTCTTGGCGGAAAGCTCGACACCGCGATAAAACAAAACGATTTTGTTGAAAAACCTTTGAAATGTGTTGTTCTTGGCGGTTACGCATTGCAAGCTTTGTGCGATAAGTATGGTGTTAAAATTGAAAGAAAAACCAATGATATTGATATTTTTACGCCAGATGCAAAAGTATTGATTGGTGATGGCGTCAAGCTGACACCTACTGGCGCACAAATGCCTTTGACAGATGGCTTTCACGCAGAATTATTTGACTGGATTTCTGGAATGGATGGCCAAAAAGATTTAGAATTAAGAATATTTGCTGCCATGGGCGAAGATCAAAAACCTGTTGCCACGATTGGTTCTGTGGCATTTTACCTTCCATCTCCTGAAGTTTTTGTTGCAAATAAATTATTTTCCTACAAAAGCGACAATTCCCGCACAAAAGACCTGCGCGATGTTGCAAAATTGATTAAAATTTTAATAGCCAAAGATATGCCTGCATTAAAAAAAGCAGAGGAATTAATTTCACAGTATGACCTTGCAGACACATATCGCTTGGCAATAAATCAATATGGGATGGTATAGATGGCAAAAAGAGGATTGAGTGGCTCGAAGGCAGTATACTTACAATATCTCGGAATGATTCATGCTGCAAACTACGTGCAGGCAAGGGCGCTGACTCCCGAATTAGAAGTTCGCATCAGGGCTAAGGGGCTTGGCGCAGTTTTGGATTATTTCAGCCAGGCATCTAACACTGAAGAAATTTTTAATTTAATGTCAGAAGGCCTTGCAAACATAGTCCAGCGATTGGTATC
>JBBTAR010000017.1:1289-9999 GCA_038044065.1 Nanobdellota archaeon | reverse complement strand
GCGAGGAAAATAAACATTGTTGCTGTGATTCTGGCAAACCAGAACCAGAAGTCCGGATGGCCAGAATAACCGCGGAAAAATTGCAAGTCAGTAATAAAGTTTGAAATTATCATCAGAACAACTGCAATTCCGCGGAGGATGTCGATTTCTGCCAAACGAGCCATAATGTACTCCTGAAACGAGGGAATAAAAACGTTTTTAAGACTAATCTTTGGCTAATACTCATGGCCAATAAAGTTGTTCATGATATAGACGTGTGTATTTCATGCGGGGCCTGCGCTGCTGTGGCTGACCGGCTTTGGGAGATGGACCAGGCAAGCGGGAAAGCTGTCCTGAAAGGCGGCAAAAAGCTCGAAGGCAACATGACTGAAAAAGAATTTGAAGACAAGGACATGCCTGACTTCAAGGCGTCTGCAGAGTCCTGCCCCGTGAACTGCATACATATTTTCGACAACAAAAACCGCCGCATAATTTAATAGTCAAGGCGGCCGTTTTTGGAATGGAAAAATGTTTGACATTTTTTCATAAGGCTGGGAAGAAGATTATCTGATTTTTATATATTAATGCGACAAGTGCAGGCAAAGCCTTTAAACATAAACTGCGACTCTTTTAGCCCCAGTTAGTGTTGTCGAGCTTGCGAAGACAGCACAACATGTCGACTGGGTTACAGTCGTGGTTGAACAGTACAATATCCAGCATGAGGATGAAGAGATATTCGGAGCTCTAAATCCGCTGGTTTCTTCATGGTTTCGGCAGAAATTCAAGAAATTCAGCCCACCTCAGAAAGGCGCCATAATAAATATACACAAAAAGAAAAATACACTAATCTGCGCTCCGACAGGCTCTGGAAAAACACTATCTGCATTTACAGCAGTCCTTTCAGAATTAATGAACCTCTCTGAAAGAAGCGAGCTTGAAGACAAGGTTTACTGCGTTTATGTTTCTCCGCTCAAGGCTTTGAATAATGACATCCAGCGAAACCTGCTCGAGCCTTTGAATGAGATTGAATCTTCATCAAAAAGAACGCATGGAATCAGGGTTTTGGTACGGACAGAAGATACAAAAGCATCGCAGAGGGCAAAGATGCTGACAAGCCCGCCGCATATTTTAATCACGACGCCTGAAACTCTGGCAATCCTGCTTGTTGCTCCGAAGTTCAGGGAAAAACTGCGCGATGTAAAATGGTTTATTGTGGATGAAATTCACGCGCTGGCCTCTGGAAAAAGAGGTGTTCATATGTCTTTGAGTTTAGAACGGCTACAGAATTTATCAGGCCCATTCACGCGCATTGGCTTGTCTGCCACAATCGCGCCTCTTGATGAAGTTGCACAATTCTTGGTAGGCTATGATAATGATGGCCAGCCAAGGGACTGCTCTATTGTAAATGCGCAGTTCCTGAAAAAACTTGACTTGAAAGTTATTTCGCCTGTGAAAAATATAATGGATGTCACGCAGATTGAACTCGAGCGCGCAACTTACCAGCAGTTGCATGACTTGATTCAGGCGCACAAAACTACTTTGATTTTCACAAACACAAGGGCTGCCACAGAAAGAGTCGTCCACAATCTTAGGACAAGATTTGCCAGCTCTTACCAGAATAATATTGAAGCACACCATTCTTCATTGTCACGGGAATTAAGGCTGGCAACAGAGCAGAAACTGAAGGATGGCTTGCTGAAGTGCGTCGTATGTTCTACGAGTTTGGAATTGGGAGTTGATATTGGCTATGTTGACCTGGTTGTCCTGCTTGGCTCGCCGAAATCTGTCTCGAGGGCTTTGCAGAGAATCGGCAGAAGCGGACACAGGCTCCACGATGATATTAAAGGCAGGTTTCTGATAACAGACAGAGATGACTTGATTGAGGACTGCCTGATTCTAAAAAACGCTGTTGAAAAGCAGATTGACAAAATCGAAATTTCGCACAATTGCCTAGATGTGCTGGCTCAGCAGATTTACGGAATTGCAATCGAAGAAAAAATCCACAAAGACACGCTATTCACAACAATACGCAGAAGCTATTGCTATCGAAGCCTTTCGCATGAAGATTTCATGGCAGTTATAAAATACCTCTGCGGGGATTATGCTGAGCTGGAACTTCGGCATGTTTATGCTAAAATCTGGCTTGACGAAACAACGGGATTTATCGGCAAGCGTTCCAAATTAGCAAGAGTTCTGTACTCGACAAACATCGGAACAATTCCAGACGAATCCTATATTTTAGTAAAAGTTGGCGAGCAGGTTGTCGGCAAGATTGATGAGGAATTCCTTGAGAGAATGAAGAAAGGAGATATTTTCGTCCTCGGAGGAAGCACATACCGATACGAATTCAGCAGAGGCATGGTTGCGCAAGTAAAACCTGCACCTGGAAAACTGCCGACCATTCCTAGCTGGATTTCTGAAATGTTGCCAATGAATTTTGATCTGGCAATGTCAATTCAAAAATTCCGCAGGCTTGCAGAGGAAAAGTTCAACAAGTACAAGCCAAAGGAAGAAATTCTCAAATTCCTAGAAGAATACTTATATGTGGACAGCAACACTGCAAATTCCATTTATGAGTATTTCGGGGAACAGTTTGAATATGCATCAATCCCGACTGATAAAAAAATACTTATTGAAACTCTTTATTTGGAAAATAAGCACTATTTAATTTTCCACTCCTGTTTCGGAAGGCGCGTTAATGATGCGCTGTCGCGCGCATTTGCCTACCTGCTGTCAAAATTCCATCACACAAATATTCTTGTCGCAGTTACAGATCAGAATTTTTATCTCGTTGCGAACCAAAAACTCAACTGGCAGTTTGCAGTCATGCAGATTAAAAAGGAAAATCTTAGAAAACTGCTTGAGCTGGCCCTTGAAAAGACAGACGTGCTGAAGCGGCGGTTTAGGCACTGCGCAGGCAGGGCCTTGATGATAATCCGCAACTACAAAGGGCAGAGGAAAGCAGTCGGCAGGCAACAGGTCTCAGCGCAGATACTTATCAATTCCTGCAAAAGAATTTCAGAAAGTTTCCCAATACTTAAGGAAGCGAGGCGCGAAGTCCTTGAGGATCTGATGGACATCCACCGCTCTGAAATGATTATTGGCTGGCTCAAGAACGGCGAAACAATCATAAAAGAAGTGCAAACATTAATTCCATCGCCATTTGCACTCGGATTAATAGCAAGGAGCCACTCTGATATTGTCCGCGGAGAAGACAGAATGGAATTTATCAGAAGAATGCACTCAATGGTGCTGGCAAAGATTGGCCAGAAACATAAAAATGAAGCTGATTGAAGATATCGAAATCATCGACTTAGGGGTTTACATCAAGAGCACAAAGATTTTTGCGATTGCTGACCTCCACCTCGGATATGAAGAATCGCTGAATAATAAAGGCGTAATGCTGCCAGCACACCAATTCAGCGACATCAAAAAACGCCTCGAATTTATTTTTGAAACCCTTGCAAAGGAAAACAAAAGCGTAAAAACAATTCTAATTCTCGGGGACTTGAGGCATGAGCTTGGTTCTGCAGGCCTGCAGGAATTCAGGCAGGTAAGGGCATTGACAGCTTACCTTAAAACCAAGTGCGAAAAATTAATTCTTACGCGCGGAAACCATGAAACAATCCACAAATACATTGAAAAGATGATTAATGTCTGCGATAATTATTCGTGCAAGGGTATTTTATTTTTGCACGGCGACAAGATTCCGGAAAAAATAAAAGAAAATGTAATTATTACTGGTCATGTCCACCCCGCAATAAAATTATCTGACGAATTTGCTTCAGAGAGGTTGAAATGCTTTATTGCCGGCAAGTGGAAAGGGAAAAGGCTTATCGTCCTGCCATCCTTCAATCCGCTAAAAGAAGGTGTTGATGTGCTATTTGAAAAGATAAAATCTCCCTTCATTAAAAACTTAAGCGGTTTTGAAGTTTTTGCTGTGGCAGAGCCTGGCAAAGTATTATGTTTTGGCAAGGTAAAACAAAACAGAAAGTAAATAAAAATTAGAAATTAAATTTTTTCATAAATCTTCTTAGCAATGCCTATCAAGTACCGCTTGTCAGCAAATATATTTGTTTTATCATAGCGCTCATGCCCATTATATATCTGGTTTGTGTATTGTATAAATAGCATTGTATTTTTCTGCGCTAAATATAGGAATAAATTATTATATTCCTTGCCGAGCATGGCGTTTACAAATTCTCCAACCTGCCCCACATCTCCGAAAGCAAGCGCAGTTGTATCTTTCCAGCTGAATAAGTCAAATATTATTTTATCTTCAACTGCCTGAAGGTCGTTGACTGTGTCATAATTTCTTACCCAAACATATATTGATTCATTGCCGCGCACATATCTCCAGCCAGCAGCGTCGGTTATTCCTTTTGATGCAAAATCTTTCTGCTGTTCGAGAGGCCAGTCAGCCATTGTTTTTGCTTCCCAAATTAGCGTCCATCCATCGCCTAGGAAAGCTGTTGGATTTAGAGCTAGTGCTGTGCCTTGGCTGGCCTGCAGGCTGTCTGCACTTGTATCAGTGGCATTGCCAGTAACGCATCCGCTTGCCAAGATAATGCTGAATACTATTGCGATTACACCAAATACATTGGAAACATTGGCCTTCATACTAATTGCTAAAATGAAAGTTATTTAAAACTTTTGAAAAGCAACTTACCGCTTATGCATTATTTTATTAATAGCTGCGCATAATTTTAAATTATATAGCTATGTGCATAAAATTGCACCGCACGAGCGCACCACTCTTTGCCATCTTTTATAATTTTCGTATTAGGATTAAAATCTGAAACTGTGAAAGCTGTTGCGCCTGGCGGTGTGGTTGAGTTTTTAACCATTTCCTTAATTGTGTCTCTGGGGTCGCAGATGCTCTGTACTATAATCGCTATTGGCGCGCCAAGCGGCAATAATTCGCCGTATATTAGTCTGTCTGTTGACTTTACATACCAATCACCATCATTCATAACTAATTCTTCCAGCATGCTTTGGCGATGAGTATTAGTTTTTTAAATCTTTGGGTTTGAAAGGTTTTTAAATAAGCATACTGATTTCTTTATATGGCAGACCTATCAAAATCAATCGAAAAATATGCCCTTGCAAATGCCTTTGCGCATGAGGGGAAGGCACAGGCTGGCGCAGTTATCGGAAAATTAATTGCTGAAGATCCAAATCTGAAAAAAGTCCTGAAGGAATTGGCGCCGCAGATTAACAATATCACTTCGCAAGTAAACCGGCTGACTGTAAAACAGCAGGAAGAAAAGCTCTTGCAGATTTATCCGGAATTTTTCGAGAAGAAAGAGAAAGAGCACGAGGAAAAAGAGCTTGCCACTCTTCCTGGCGCAGTCCAGGGAAAAGTTGTGCTGAGGCTTGCCCCCTATCCTTCTGGCCCGCTCCACATCGGCAATGCAAAAACATACATGCTGAACGCGCTTTACTCTGAAAAGTACAACGGCAAATTGATTTTAGTTATGGATGATACAATCGGCTCAGAAGAAAAATCAATTGCGCCTGACGCTTACAAATTAATTCCAGATGGTTTCAAATGGCTTAATGTCAAGTGGAACGGGTCAATTATTTACAAATCAGACAGGCTCGAGCTATACAATAAATACGGAAGAGAGCTGATAAAAAAAGATGCAACTTATGTGTGCACCTGCGATACCGAGACACTGCGTGAGAATAGGAGAGCTGGCAAGGACTGCAAGTGCAGAAAACAAACCACCAAGGAAACTGAAGAGCTTTTTGAAAAAATGCAGATGGGCAGATTTAAGGAAGGGCAGGCTGTCCTGCGCCTCAAAACTTCAATGCAGCACCCAAATCCCGCATTTAGGGACAGAGTTTTGTTTAGAGTTTCAGAGCGCAATCATCCGCGCGCCGGCAATAAGTATAAAGTCTGGCCAATGTTGGAATTTTCATGGGCAGTTGATGACCATCTTCTTGGCATCACGCACGTCATACGCGGAAAAGACCTAATGATGGAAACCGAAATGTGCAGATTCATTTGGAAGATTTTCGGATGGAAATCGCCAATAATAACTCACACAGGGATGATACGCATACAAGGTATAAAACTTTCAAAATCAAAAGCACAGAAAGAAGTTAAGTCGGGCGCATACTCTGGCTGGGATGACCCGCGCACATGGAGCCTGCAGTCCCTGGCAAGGCGGGGCATACAGCCCCATGCAGTTAGAGATTTTATCGCATCAATTGGGCTGAACCAGAATGACGTAGAAGTGCCAATCGATAACCTGTATGCTATGAACCGAAAAATTATTGATCCAATCGCACACAGATACTCATTCGCGCCAGATGCAGTCAAAATCGAAGTGAAAAATGCGCCAGCCATCAGGGAAATCGAAGTACGGCTTCATCCAGATAAAGAGGGCGAGATGAAGAAAGTAAAAGTTGGGAAAACATTTTATATTTCAAAAAAAGACCTCGCAGAGCTGAAGGGAAAAGAAGTTCGATTGATGCACTTGTATAATGTTAATTTAGGCACCACATTAGGTACCACATCAAAATTCACATCAAAAGAAAATAAAGACATCCCGCGCATTACTTGGGTGCCTGCTGATTTCTCAGCCGTAGCAGAAGTAGTAATGCCCGACGGCGAAATCACTAAAGGCTTTGCAGAAGAAAACTGCGAAAAGCTGAAAGTAGGCGACATAATTCAGTTTGAGCGGTTTGGGTTTGTGCGGCTTGACAAGAAGGCGAAAGATAAATTAAGCTTTGTGTTTGCGCATAACTAGTGGAGAAACATTTATAAGTGGTTTGAAATTAACATGCCAATGCAAAAACCTACCAACACATATGAATCCCGCAACGCATTGCCGCAGGAATTGTTTGACGATTTGGCGAAACGGCTTGAAAACGGCACGCTAAGAACTGCGGTTGGGCTGCGGGAAGATAATGGCAATACGACTATGATTGGCCAGCTGACTGGGCTAACGCGATTTATTTTTGGCGGAGAAGCATATGATGTTTTATCATTAATCGTGGAGGAGCCAACGAATAAAAAGCGCTATTCTCGCATCATGCCAGCCCAGACAAAAAAGGTAACTCGATCTTGCCCACTTGAAGCAGTTGCTAGAATTCAGATTTTTGGCTACAATGTGCCAGATAAATTCGCTATAGTTTATGAAAGGGCGTAGGTATTTTTACGCAAAATCACAGCATAAAAACCTATAAATTAATTCCCGCGCTTATTCATAATTAATTCCAATTGTTTTGCATCTATTCCGTATAACACGCTTAGACGCACTATTTTTGGTTTTGTAATGCTAAGTGCAGCCACATCATACGCATGCATGCCTGGTATAAAGTCTTCTATAAGTGCAGAATCTATACCCACGACAGGCCGTTTTGCATACAGCCTCTGGCTAAAATACAATATTAGTTGTTCTGCAAGCCCGCGCGTCTGTGGCTTATTACGCAGGTTGTCTGGCAGGTACAGCATAGCATTATACAAGAGTTCTGCATGTTCTGGCAAAAAATCCTCAGGCACGCTGTGGCTGTGTTTTGCTAGGTGTGCATCTACTAAGGTAATGGCTCCCTGTTGCAAGCGGTACATTGCTGCTGCTTTGCGTCCCATCTCAATATGCTAAAAGTTTGGTTTAAAATACTTCCTATGTCTATATATTTAGACGATTAATTCTGAATGGTCGGGCGCAGGACACACAGTAATATTTAAAAAGCCCTCAAACAAGCTTTCACTGTCCTATGACCAATGAATAATTGGAGTGAGGAAAAATGAACCCAAAATTTGAAATACCAAAAGAACTTTCAGACCAGATTCTGAAACTAATTGAAGATGTAAGAGTAGGCGGAAAACTCCGAAAAGGAACAAACGAAGCCACGAAATCAATCGAAAGGAACGAGGCAAAGTTTGTCGCAATCGCTTCTGATGTAAATCCTCCTGAAATAATCCAGCACATGCCAATGCTATGTGATGAGAAAAAGATCCCTTATGCTTTTGTGCCAGCCAAGGCAGACTTAGGTGCCGCGGCAGGCCTGCCAGTAGGAACCTCAGCAGTCGCTATTGCGAGCGCTGGAGAGGCTGGCAAGAAATTATCACAGATTGCTGAGCAGATCAGCGCTATTAGGGGCGTAAAGACAGAGGCAAAAACACCTGCGCCAAAAGCTGTTCCTGAAAAGAAGGACGTTAAGCCAAAGGCGCCAAAGAAAGCCAAGGAAGAGAAGCCAGCTGAAGCGAAAAATGAAGTTGCAGTAGCAACAGCATAATATTTCCACAACGCGAAAATTTATTTTCGCGAGTTTCATTCACAAGGTTCATGAAATGGCAGAAAAAGGAAAAAAAATCAAAGAAGCCGAAGCACCTGCACAGAAAGGGCAGAGTGAAAAGCAGGCCAGGCAATTCTCAGACCAGGCTTTCCCTGCGCAGATAATGGAAATTGTCGGCTCAATGGGCACTAGGGAAGGCGGAAGGCAAGCCCGTGTGAAAGTGATGGCTGGCCCAGACTCTGGCAAGATAATCCGAAGGAATGTTATAGGCCCATTTAGATTGGGAGATATTTTGATGCTAAAAGAAACAGAAATTGAAGCTAGTCCGCTTAAAGGGAGAAAGCGATAATGGTAACTGTTATATTCGCATCAGCGAATACTACTAACATGTGGATTGGGTTACAGTCCAAAGAAACTGAAATCAGGGCATCTCCTTTGAAAGGAAGGAAGCGATAAGGTTATATATTTCAAATAGCAATAA
>JBBTAR010000017.1:0-1189 GCA_038044065.1 Nanobdellota archaeon | reverse complement strand
AACTTCATAATAGAGAACAAGTTTTTTATTCTTGTGCTTTGTAGTAAGTTTGGTGCAATTATGGCTGCAAAGAAAAAAATCAAAAAAACTATTAAGAGCGGAATCAAAAAAGTCAAGAAAATGATAAAGCCGAGGATGGCGAAAAAAGTTGTGAGGCAGGCTATCAGAATCGTAAGGAAAACTGAAAAAGTTGCTGTAAGAGCTGCAAAATTCGCAGTGAAGCAGGCAATCAAGCAGGCTCCAGCAGTACGGAGGCAGGCCATGTCTGCAGTAAACCAAGCACTTGCGCCTGCGGGGCTAAAATTAGTTTCAAACAAAAAACTCGTTGGCGAGGTAAGCCACTTCTTCGACAAGATCTGCGTCGCAGTAATCGAAGTAAAAGCCCAGATAAAAGTCGGCGACAAGATTTCAATTGAAGGCCCGCAGACGAACTTCACTCAGACAATAAACAGCATGCAAGTGGAGCATGACAAGCTTCAGATGGCAAAGGCAGGCCAGTCAATCGGCATGAAAGTAGCAAACCCCGTGAGGAAGAAGGACTTGGTATATTTAGCATAGGAGGAAAAATGTACGGCGAATCACACGGACATTAATGTTAAAATGGCAAGTATGGATGAAATAATGGGCATAACAAATTAATTTAGCTGTATTTATTTATATTTTATTTAGTTCATAACTTAGCAAAGATTTTTATTCTTATCCTTTTTATACTTTGATATGGCAGAACCGACAAAGCAATTGATATATTACACCTACGACAGCGATGGAAGAATCAGGCACACAGTGTGTTTAATGGAACTAAAACGACAAAAGCAAGGCGTGCCTGGAGTTATGTATGCAAAAGGCGTCTGTTATTTAAGCAATCAAGATTATGTGAATGATAATTTTAGCATCAGAGCAGGTGTTGGAGTTTCAAAAGAAAGGGCGGAAAAAGTTGTGGACTGGTTTGAAAGCGGCGCATGGTTTGAAAAAGGATATTCGACCCGCAAAACTTTCGGCAAAGGCAAGGGCAAAATAAGTGCAGATAAAATGCAGCTTTTGGAAGAAAAGGATTTGACACCGCGCGATAAAGCTGAATTGGGCTTGGAACAAATCATAACCGCACCGAAAGCTCGAGAGTCGCGCCTTGACTCCGAAGATACGGGGATATTGCCACATGTGGAGACTCGCGCCTGAACTCCAGTAACAT
>JBBTAR010000016.1:0-2107 GCA_038044065.1 Nanobdellota archaeon | reverse complement strand
AAAATCAAGTCGGAATTTTCTTTTACAGTTCGTCCAGCGCCACAAAGTTTTTCTTTCCCCTTTGTTAAAACTCCGCCAAGCATTTCTAACACACCAGCTTCTTGTTGATTTGCAATTTCTTCTAATCCTGCCGTGCCAGACATAGCTTGAGTTATCTTAACTGTTGCCATTTTACCTGCTTGCCCCCGACTGCCTTTCCACATCCATCTTCTTGGCAATTGCATTTGATTTCTGCGAGTCATTGTTTGATGTTCCAATAATTTCATCTGCCAGAGCTTCCCAGACGTGTTTCTTTCCTTTGGCGGAATGGCCGAATGCTGCCTGAGTCATCCATCTTAAGCATAAGTCAATTCTTCTCTGCGGAGCCATGTCCGCTGCTTTCGGATATCTTACTCCGCCATATTCGATTGTCGCAACGCCTTCTCTCGGAGCGCCGTTCTCAAGCGCGCGGACAAGAACTTCAACTGGATTCTTTTTTGTTTTTGTTTCAATTATTTCAAAAGCTTTCTTGATTGTATTGTACTGTGTTGCTAATTTTCCTGTGTTAGTATTTGATGTCCTGAAATGCTTCTTCCCCTTGTGGCCTGCCACCATTAATTTCAGCATCAGCCTTTCCACAATTGACTTTCGCGATTTCCAGAACTGCTTCTTGATATTTCTCCCGGCAGTCCATGGCACAATGATAGGATTGAGATTTATGTAATTTCGCAGGCCAAGGTCATTTACAACAACATCCAGAGGCCAGCGGTTAAAAATCTTCAAGTGCGCGAATTTCTGCTTTCGCGCTTCCTCTTGCTTTGCTTTTTCTTCGAGGGTTTTGTCTGCTTTCTTTTTTGCAGCTTTTTCTTCTCTTGCAGAGCCAGATTCTTCTTTAACAGCGGCACTGATATTTATTTTAACTCGTTTTTTCTTAGGAACATTAGAAAGTTCAGCAGATGCTTCGGGTTTTGTTTCTTTTACTTCGGCATTTTCAGTTTGTGCCTGTTCAGAAGGTTGCACAGCTTGCTCTTGTTTATTTTCCGCTGCTGTTGTAACCTCGTCAGCCATTTTAATTTTTTACCTCATTAGAATTTTTAATTAAATATAATGAGCTGACAGATATTCCGAGAATAGTTACTCCAAAAAGAACTCCAACTTTTGTATTAGCTATGACCGCTTCTAAATTTGCGTGATTTACTAAACCAGTTACGGCACCTACCAAACCTAATGCTGCCGTCCCTACCATCGCAAGCCCCATGTAATAATTAAAGTAATTTTTAATCTCCACTTTATCGTCCCACCGTCTTCTCTATTTTGCCGTAAACAAGCCTGTCCAAAGGCTGGCCATTGACCGCGACAACCTTCCATCTGACCTGCGGGATATCTCCTTTTGTCTTTCCCATGTGCCCGCCCATGCCAGCTACCATTACTTCGTCATGTTCATTGATGAATGTGATTGCCTTGTTTCCTGGGCAGAATGCAGTAATTTGCTTGCTGTTTTTCGTCAGCTGGACTCTTACAGCTTTTCTCATGGCGGAGTTTGGCTGTTTGGCTTCCAATTGACGCTTTTCAAGAACAATTCCTCTGGCTAGCGGTGCGCCTTCCATTGGGTCTACTTTCCTTTTCAAGTCCAAGGCCCGCTTGACAAACCATTTATTATGCCACCTGTGGCTTGCCCTTCTCTGCATGAGCTTCTTTCCGCTGAATAATCCTCGACTCTTCTTTGCCATTTTCACTCAAACAAATGACTAGCGAATAACAATTCGCTTTGTCTTTGCCATTTTCGTTTAAATAAAATATTAGCTGATAGTTATCAGCTTTTTGCCATTTTCGCTATAATTTAGCCTCTGCTGAAGTTGCTTTATAAATCTAGCGGATGTAGAAAATCAGCCGCTGTTAAAGTACATTGCTCAGAGGTTGCCTATATCCCTTTCCCGAACTACGTGGTTTTTTGGCTCAAATCTCAGCGCTTTATAAATATGGTAGCTTGCTGCGGAAAGCACATTTCTAAAAGGCATATTCCGCAGAAAAGTTGCGGGAGTGCCGGAGCCTGGTCAAACGGGCTAGAAGGATTAAAATCCTGGCCAACTTGAGGGGCTAGTGGCTTAGTGCCTGCGCGCGTTCAAAT
>JBBTAR010000015.1:0-3367 GCA_038044065.1 Nanobdellota archaeon | reverse complement strand
AAATTTCTCGTGATAGCAGAGGGCGACACAATCCTGTTGAAAGCGATAAAACCAGTGCCAAAGGATTTATTCAAATCTATGCTTAAGGCAACTCGCAATGCAATTGCAAAAGCAGGCATCACGCCAAAAGATTTAGAAACAGCAATTAATAAGGTGCGGCATGCGAGCCGTGCTTGATACTAATATTTTTATCTCCGGGATATTTTGGGATGGCCTGCCAGGCAAAATTTTAACTGCCGCACAGAACGGGGAGTTTGAATTAGTAACATCACTAGATTGTATTTATGAGTTGCATCGCGTTTTGATAGAGTTCAAGGATAAGATCTGCTTGGACTTGGTTGAGTTTTGGACGCGATTTGCAATTTCAAACTCACTGGTTGTTTTGCCGCAAGCCCATTTCTTAGAAGTGAAAGATGATCTTGATGATAATAAGTTCCTTGACGCAGCAGTTGCCGGCAAAGCGCAGTTCATCATTTCAGGCGACAGGCACCTGCTTAATTTAAAGGAATTTCGCGGGGTTAAAATTGTCAGGCCTACTGAGTTTATTAAAGTGCTGAGCGGGATGAAGTAGTTGCCAATAACTTCTTAAATATATTATTGAAACTAATTTCATGGAAATCACCTGGCAGGACTTTGAAAAGGTGGAGATAAGAGCTGGCACAATCCTGTCTGCCGAAATAAATGAGAAGGCAAATAAACCAGCCTATGCACTGAAAATAGATTTCGGGTCGCTTGGAGTAAAAAATTCCAGCGCTCAAATTACAGAACTTTACCAAGCAAAAGACCTAGTTGGAAAGCAAATTGTTGCAGTTGTGAACTTCCAGCCAAAGCAAGTCGCTTCTGTAAAATCTGAGTGTCTAGTTCTCGGCGTGCTTGATGGGCAAGGCATAGTTTTGCTTCAGCCAGAGAGGAAAGTTGAGAACGGCGGAAGGATTGCATAATGATTGGCAATAATTTTATGAAAAATTGGTTTTACTATATTAGCCAATTTTTCATTCCTTTAACTCTGGCGCAGAGTTAAAGTTATAAGCATATCTAGGTTTTAAACCACATGACAATCGAATCAGAATCTATAGCACTGCATGAAAAGCTGAAAGGCAAGCTTGAAATCAAAAGCAAGATGCCTGTTGATTCAATGAAACTTCTGAGCATGTTCTACACGCCGGGCGTTGCAGCAGTTTCGCGCGAGATTTTCAAAAACAAAAACAGAGTTTATGACTTGACAAACAAAGGAAATTCAGTTGCAATTATCACAGACGGAACACGAGTCCTTGGCTTGGGAAAAGTTGGCCCCGAAGCTGCCCTGCCAGTAATGGAAGGCAAGGCCATCCTGTTCAAGCAATTCGGCAATGTAGATGCATTTCCGCTCTGCATAAAAGCAAAAACGGCAGATGAAATTGTAGCTTTTGCTGAAATGGCATCGCCGACTTTCGGCGGAATCAACATAGAAGATATAGAAACGCCGAAATGTTTTGAAGTTTACGAACGGCTTTCCGAAAAATTAGATATTTTTGTTTTCCACGATGATAGGCAGGGCACAGCCATCGTAACGCTGGCAGGCCTGATAAATGCGCTGAAGGTTGTCGGCAAGAAGCACGAATCTGCAAAAGTTGTCATCGGCGGCTCTGGCGCAGCAGGCCTCGGCATCGCAGAACTGCTTTTGGAATATGGATTCAAAAATATAATTCTCGTTGATTCTGCAGGGATAATTTACGAAGGGCGAAAGGAAAACATGAACAAGTACAAGGAAAAAATCTCAATGCAGACAAACAAAAGCAAGGCAAAAGGCAAGCTGGAAGATGCACTGGCCGGCGCAGACGTTTTCATCGGAGCAATTGGCATAGAAAATTCAGTTTCGGAAGAAATAATCCGAAAAATGAACAAAAACCAGATTGTTTTTGCGCTGACAAATCCAAATCCAGAAATTTATCCAGATGCTGCGAAGAGGGCTGGCGCGAAAGTCATAGGCACTGGCCGTTCAGATTTTCCAAACCAAATCAACAATAGTTTGGCTTTCCCGGGCGTTTTCAGGGGTGCGCTGGATGTTCGCGCAAGAAAAATAAATATGAAAATGCAGCTTGCAGCTGCGCAGGCACTGGCGGGCATGATAAAAACACCGACAGAAGAAAAAATCCTGCCAGCAACAATTGACAGCAGCGTCATGCAGGTGGTTGCTAAGGCAGTTGCATCAGCAGCAAGAGAGAGCGGCGTTGCGCAGAATTAATTTTGACCATGAAATAAGCTTAAAAGACAAGTTTTTGTTTATCTTTTATGAAAGTTTCTATAAAAACATGGGGCTGTGCTGCTAACCAGAGTGATGGCGAGATAATGGCAGGCCTGCTAGCAAAGGCTGGCCACCAGATTGTGGAGTTAGATGCAGAGGCAGATGTAGTCATAGCAAACACCTGCACTGTAAAACACAGAGTTGAGGTTGATGAGCTAAAAGAAATCAATAAATTAAAATCAGAAGGAAAAAAGGTTTTAGCAACTGGTTGTTTAGTGCAGGATAAAAAACACTTAGAGAAATTAAAAGGAATTTCCTACATTGGCTTGAACAATCAGGATGAAATCGCAAGGTATGTTGATGAAGTAGCAAATGGCAAAGCAATACAAATTTTATCAAATAAAAAATTAGACCGCGCAGGCCTGCCCCGCATCAGAAATAATCCCGTTGTTGAAACAGTTCAGATTTTACAAGGTTGTTTATCAAACTGCACATTCTGCGCTACAAAATTAGCAAAAGGAAATACTTATTCTTTTTCCGAACAAAGAATTTTAGCACAAGTGCAATCAGCAATCAAAGATGGTTGCAAAGAGGTCTGGCTGACCTCGCAGGACAATGGGACTTATGGAATTGATAGAAAATCAAACATCTCTAACCTTTTGCAAAAAGTTTGCGCAGTAAATGGAAACTTTTTTGTGCGGAACGGCATGTCAAATCCGCAGTGGGTGAAAAAGTTTTTGTTAAATTTTATTGAAATTTATAAAAATGAAAAAGTGTTTAAGTTCCTGCACATCCCAGTCCAATCTGGAAGCGATTCTGTTTTGAAAGCAATGAAGCGCGGACACACAGCCGGCGATTTCAAAACAATTATTGGAAAATTCCGAAAAGAAATTCCTAAAATCACAATCGCGACAGATATAATCTGCGGCTTTCCTTCAGAAACCGAAGAAGATTTTGAAAAAACTTTGAAACTGATAAAAGAAACCAAGCCAGATATGATAAATATTTCACAGTTCTGGCCCCGCCCAGGCACAAAAGCGGCTGAGATGGAACAATTGCGCGGGGAAGTAAAAAAAGAAAGAAGCAGGAAATTAACAAAGCTCTGTGATGAAATAACATTGGAGAAAAATAAAAAGTGGATTG
>JBBTAR010000014.1:0-2370 GCA_038044065.1 Nanobdellota archaeon | reverse complement strand
TTTTTTTCCAATCATGGTATCGGCAGCTTCGTTACGGGTGGGTTTGCTATGAAGCTGAATCCTCCTTTGTTAATATTACTTATCAGCATTAAAATTAATACTGCAACCACAATAATAAATATTATCATTGGCAATTTGCTCAGCATTAGATTTGTATCTGCTTTCCTGCCTTTCATAAGTACCTCTGTAATGTAAATGCGAGAAGTGCAACTGCAACTATAACTGCTACGACCATTGCAAGTGTCATTGCTAAATATTCAAATTCCATTTACCCGCCTCCGAAGCTTAGCTGTGTTATCGGCGCAGCAAGCGCGCTGAACAGCAATACTGTGATTGATGTAATTACTACATATAAAACTGTCGCAATCAGGAAATTCTTTGCCATCATCCATCTCATCTCAACTTCGTCATGCCCGTAAATTATGCCTGAGAGCATGTAAGACAGAAGCCACACAAGCTGTAATATGTAAATCCCAACAGTAAATTGGAATAGCGGGCTTGGAAGCATATCATTGATTTGGAAAATATCTGCAATTCCGCCGACACCAGCAGCCTGCCCGCCTTCACCAGCACCTATTGCAGTGGCTGACTTAAGCTGTTCTCCCAGATTCAGAAGTACAGAGCTTGTAAGGACGGCCAGCCCGATAACTATTCCTGAAATAACTGGAATGAAAGTAGTTACCTGTGAAGACATTGAGCTTACTGTATCTGCAAGCAAGTCCTTCATTCTGTCTGTAACTTTCTTGACAGTGCGCAGGTATTCTGAAATAATAAGCAGGGAACTTCCTGCAATTTCAGGCCCTTTCTTGACACCTTCGACAAAAAGTGCCATTGCGCTTTTGATTGTTGACGATGGATAATACGACAGCGCACCGGACTTCTCGTTAAAGACAGCATCTTTCAGGCCAAAGCCCAATTGCGTTATGTTTACAACAATAATCTGGAAAAACTTGGCTACATCTGCTGCTTTTACTGTGTTGGCCAGCTCAATAATAGCCTGCTCCGGCGGTTTTCGCTCCTGAAGTTTTTCGCCAAGCTGGAAAATCGCAGAGGCAAACCCAAGTTCCATTCCTTCGATTTGCTTTTTGACTTTGATTATGTCCTTGACAGTCATGTAATAATACAATCCAAATGCCAGCCCCAGCGCAAGAACAATATCTATGCTTGAAAAAATTGCCAGCATTGAAAAAGATTCCTTGCGGAATGCATCGCCAGTTAATGTAAACATTTTTGCAAAATAAATCAGCCCGGGAACCATAACGAGCAGGCCTGCAAGCGCGCTGAGCATGAAGTTCCGGTCTTTCTTTGACTGGTATTTTGATTTCATGAACAGGTAAACATCTGCCATGTCAGAGCCAGCAGGCCTTGTGGACAAAACAGATTTTCCAATAGCAAAAATCGCAAGAGGCAGTACAATATTATACAAGCCGACAATATAATACCACTTAATGTCTGCGCCCATGAAAGCTGAGATCATCGGAAGCATGACTAAGCCCATGACTGGCAGGACTACTCCTAGCATATGCAGGGCTTCCATTGGGCTCTGCAATTGGTGTGCAAAAGTCAGCATGTGGTCCTGAGTGCCGTCAAGAATTACTTTGACTGCCTCATCAAGTATTTGCTTCTTTCTTTCGGGGCTTGGCTCGTAAAGCGTGGCTTGTATCAAGTGCATTGATTCTATGAAATCATCATCAACATCTTTCCAAGTAGCAGTATAATCTTCAAGTGCTTCTGTTACTGAAGTATATTTCTTGGATTCAACATCCCATAATATTTTTATAAAATCGAGCGAAAGCGGAGGCGGAAGATGCTCTGCAACAAACTTCAGCGCCCGCTCTAGGTTTGGCGTGTGCTGCATATAAATAACAATGTATAAGACTGCGAGAACTAATTGATCTGAAGCCCTGGCCCGCCAGCTTGTCAGAATGTTTTTCGGGACAGCAGGAAGGTAAAACAAAAGTGAAACTGCAGTAATCAAGCCGATTATGATTATGTATGGATTGAACCCAAGAATTGCAAATAAAATAAAAGACAAAACAATTGTTGCAAACACAGTTAGATATGTAAGTGAAAATGCGCCTTCAGGTGTAATTGCGAGGTGTGCTAATTTTATTGCAGGGTTTATCTTATCAATGTCTGCCTGCGCTATTTTTATTTTGAAAATCTTTTCAGAATAGTTGCAGGCCTGCTCGTAAAAAGTCCTTGCCTTCCCGAGCTGCTCGGATTTGAAGTTCAGGTACTCTGCTGAATATCTTACATTAGTTCCAGCAGAGTCCTCTTTCAGCTCACGGGCAAGCCTCTGCCTGTATTTCTGAAGTATGTCTTCGTTCATATCTTTATGCTGAACAAGCCTTTGTGCTTTGCCTCCTT
>JBBTAR010000013.1:0-1768 GCA_038044065.1 Nanobdellota archaeon | reverse complement strand
TTGGTTGATTTTGAGAATGGCCAGCCCTTGTATTTTACAAAATTAGGCTCTTTAATTAGAGATGGAGTAGAAAATGGAAACAACAAATAAGATAAAAACAGAAAAAGATGCCGAGAAGGGCTTGCAAGAGAGTGGTTTTCGGTGGCGAAACATTCAGATTTAAAGCAGATGGCTTGCTTGTTGACGAAGTTGAAATAACTGCAAACTATTCTGGAATAAAATTTGGTCCGGAATTGGAATTTTTTACAGTTGATGGAAATCTGCAGCCGAAAAATATTATCAAGAAATTTCAAAAATTGGATTTGTTTGGAAAGAACATCAAGCCAGAGTTAACAAATGAGCAAATAGAAATAACTGCGGCGCCAACAGCAAGCCTGCGTGAGCTTGAAATTTCACTCGAACAAGTGTTAAAAATAGCATTAGAGACTGCCGAAGCATACGATACGGTTTTATTGCCAGCAGCATTGCATCCGCTAAGCACCGATTTCACGGTTTTTAATAACCCGCGATATCACAGAATAGTTGAAATATTTGGGCCAAATTGCAGACTTAATGCGCCACGCGTTACATCTGCACAAATAAATATTGGTGCATCTAATGAGAGCGAAGCATTTAGTATTTACAATAGACTGCGGTGCTTGTTGCCAATAATAACGGGCATTGCAGTTGCTTCTCCGATAAGGGATGGCAAGCTTGGCAAATGCCTTAGTGAGCGCATGGATATTTATAACCAAACTGTCTCGCGCTATCCAGAACATACCGGCTTTCCGCAGAAACTGCGCAATCTTGACGAATATGCATGTATGTTAAGGAACTTACCAGTGATTCAACACCCCAATTCGTGCTATAAATACGTGCGTCCAATGCCACAAAGAGGTGTTGCAGCGGAAATAAGATCTCTGGATGAGCAACCGTCATTAAAAGAATATTTGGCTTTGGTTGCAATTGTTAAGGGGAGCTTGCCTAACGTAGTACTGGCAGAAGACATGTTAGAACGACAATTCTACAAAGCAGTTGAACAAGGTATTTATGACAAGAAACTATTCAAGCGCACTGTAAGTGATGCGGCCAATGGTTTGCCTGCCAGCGAACAACACTACTTAGAGCCGTTGCAGCGGCGCCTTGAAGTTGGCACAGTAGCAGATAGAGTAAAAAAGCGTTTTGAAGATGGTGAAGCCACGAGGGAAATATTTTTAGACCTTGCGGAACACTTAAGGGGAAATAAGGCATACATATGATAATAGATGTGCATAACCACATAGGCGTTGATAAAGACACAACTAGCCAGACAGCTAGCCAACTGTTGGCGAACATGAACGAGCAGGATATTGATAACGCCTTTGTTTTTCCTTTTAACGAAGTGAAAGCTGACCTCATTACTGCAAGCTTGAATTTGCTGGATGAGTCAAAGAAAAATACAAAATTCATACCATTGCTGAGATTTGATCCAAACAAAATTAAACTATCAGAGTTAGAAAGCATACTTCCAAAATTCAAAGGCGTCAAGCTCCACCCGCGCTCACAAAATTTTGACCCGTTAGATAAAAAATATTTTAAAATCTACGCAATGATTGAAAAGTCAGGCAAGCCGCTGCTCTTTCACACGCGCAAAGAGCAAATAGTTTTTTCAGATCCAGATAGAATTGTTGGGCTTGCGGAGAAATTTCCCAAGTTAAATATAATTCTCGGACATTTTGCTGCAGCGTCTAGCATCGCAATCGAAAAAGTCGGCAGCAGCAAAAATTTGTTTTTAGAGACTTCGGTAATG
>JBBTAR010000012.1:5331-10276 GCA_038044065.1 Nanobdellota archaeon | reverse complement strand
CGCATCACAATCAGCACACAGGGACTATATAACTTTAACTCACCGCTCTGTGAGTCACAAGCCGAATAAGTTCGGCTGTGCGCAGAAAATCTATTCGGATTTTCTTGCGTAATGGGATGGAAAATTCGCAGACATTACGAATTTTTCATAAATCTTTGTCCAATTAATCATCCTCATCTGCAAATTCTTCTTTTGGCGTGCCTTCCCTGTACTTGCTCAGCCGTTCGACTGCATCCTCTAAAAGATCTTTCGCAGGCCTCAGGTTAGATTTTTTTGCTTTGCAGGACGGGCAGGCTTTCAAATCAGCAAAATTCTTTTTAGTTTTGTCTTCATCTAATTCATAACTGCAGATGGCGCATCTATACATTGCCATGAAACTTATAAAAAATACGGCTATAAAAATATTATGAAAAATGCGCTGCGCATTTTATCATTCCAACGAAATGCTCTGCATTTCGTGGCGCCACAGAACTTGTTCTGTTGGCGCCTTGAACAGGTCATACATCTAAAAGGGCGAGTTCAAGTTATAAGCAGCTGACTTGCCTGCCAACTGCAACACCTTTTGTTTTTGTAACATTTCTGTATTCAGTTATTGCTTTGTTGATTTTTTTTGTCGGCGGAATTATCTCATAAGTAAATCTAGCGCTATCTGTGTCGCGATAGGCATCATAATATTCAAAATAAAATAATCGCATAACTTCAGGCGCAATGTCATAGCTTAAAATCTGCTCATTTTTCTTTTCACCGTCTGTGAAAACGCCTTTCACAGTGAAAATTCCAGAGTGTTCTTCTGTGTTTTTTATTTCGAGCTTGCCATATTTTTTGTTAACGTAGTTGTAAGTTACATATCCATCATAGTGCGACACGACATTATAGTTGAATGGCTCTTCAACATCCTTGTAAACTGTGTATGGCTCTCTTTCAGAAACTTCCTGCGTTGTTAATTCGCCTGGGTTTGTAACGACACAGAGCGAAGCGTTCCCAGTTATAGCTGGCTGGCCAACCAACACAGCAAAAACCGCGATAATCGCAACTGCTATTATTGTACCTGTCCAGTTCATCGAGATTTTTTTCTGGGTTTTTTGATGTTCACTAGTTTCGCCAGAGAGATTTTCTTTTTCAGCCATTAGAATTCTGCAGAAATCTCGCTGTTATTAAATGTTTTATATTCTTTAGTAAACAAATCAAATATTTTCATAAAAATTCTACAAGGTTATTTATTTTCAATCCCAACTGTAACCCTGTTGACCTGTTGTGCTGTCTTCGCAATAAAGCAAACTGCGGTTTGCTAATGTCGCTGACGCGACAGCTCGACAGCACTAGCTAGAATAGAATTTATTTATTTTCGATCCTTGGCGCTAAAATAAATGACAATTGCAGTTTATTTATGCTTTTGAAGTCAAGCCTCAGCGGATAATCAGAACTTAACTGCACTGTAACTATGTCGGCCAGCGATGCAGAGCGGGCCATCTTCTTTAAGTATTCGATGCTGTATATTGATTTGACAGCATCTTTAGCATTCAGCTGGTGCAGGGCGTCGTTCCCCTTGTTTACTTCGACAGTAACTTTATTGCCTGTGTCGCCCGAGCTCAGCATGAAAGTATTTTTATCCAGCTCAAAAGTTGCAGCCTCGCTTGCAAAAGAAAGGTCATCAATATAATCCCTGAATTCGCTTGCATTTAATTCTGCAGTTGCCATGAACTCGAGCGCAGGAACTTTCCTTTCCTTGCTTTCTCGGTCTAATAACGGAATGAAGAATTTTTTTGAAGATGCGCCGGAAATCGTGAGTTTCAGCTTGCTCTTTTCAGATGTCAATGCAATTGTCTCAGTCGGCTTTGCGCGCTTGATGGCCTGCTTCAGGCTTTCCAAATTGACAGTCAGCTCTTCAGGCTCTTCGACAGTGTATTCAATAAACGCAGAAGGCAGGATTGTCAGGACAACCATGCTGATGTTTGCAGGATCCATGGCAATAAGTTTAATCCCTTCCTTTTGTATTGAAAAAGTAGCTTCTGTTATAAAATCAGCTAATATATTTACGGCACCATTCAAAATCCGCGAATCATTAAGCTTTAGGCTGAACATTATCACTAAGCAAGGAAGACGCCTTTAAATGATTTTTTATGTTCGAGAATATAACTCGAACTCGCTGCTCGTGCCCCTTTTATGTGCAAAACACACAGTTTCCATAGCACTCGCTTAAAAAAGCGAGTTCGAGGAACAATTGAAACGAAGTTTCAATGTTCAACAAATCCAGCAAGATTTGTTTGAATGGAAAAATCTTGCTAAGATTTTTTCATAAGTAAATAATCAAATTAAGTAAATAATCCAATAAGTAAGTAAATAATTAGATAAATTAAAATTAATAAAGGCTTTTCCTTTCAAAATACCACAAAGCCATTACGAAGAAAATTGCAATTGGCAGGGCCAGCATCATGAAGCCTGCTCCTTTTCCCAAAAGGAATCCAAAGCCAAGCCCGACAAAAAGCCAGCAAAGCTCTTCAATTGTGACTATTTCTTTTGTCAAAAACGACAGTCGTCTGCTTGCTTTAGCCATTTTATACCACCGGCGCAGAAGCAGGGCAAAACAATCCGCTTGGAAGCCAGCCTGCATTTATTCCATAGTAAACCAGGAACATTCCCAGAAATACGCCAATTAGTACGATTACAATGTCCAGCCCGCCGAACATGTGCATTCCCTGCCCTTTTTTTCCAAACATATTTACACCAAATAAGCAAGAGAATGATTGTATATAAGTTTGTGCTGTTTCTGGTTTGTAGTGAAGTGTATGTTTAAGCGGTAAAAACTTTAAATTCCCAGAAAGCGCAAATCAGCTGATGCCGAACAACAAATACGATTCTGATGAAGATGCCAACTTAGAGCTGGCAAAGAAGCTGAAGGCTGGCGGAAAGAAGTTGATGAGTTTCCTGCAGGATGCTGGGTTAAAGGCATCAGAAGTTTTAAAGGAAGAAGGGGCAAAGCTTGCCGAAACCACCTCAAAGAAAAGTTCTGAGTTCGCAGAAGCTTTTGCAGAGAAAACACAGCAGTTTGCAGATAAAGCCAGCCAGAAAATCTCAGAGTTTGCTAAGGCAACAGAAGAAAAGACAGGAGAGCTTGCTAAGGTGGCTAGCCAGAAGACAGAAGAGTTTGCAGAGGCCAGCGAAAAAGAATTTAAGCATTTCGCAAAAGTTTCATCAAAAGCAACAAAAGCCTTCCTGAAATCCGCAGCAGAGACAACAAAAGACACTGCGCTCTTGCTCCGCCCCTTGAAATCGCGGGAGAAGTTTGAAATCTCGCGCCTCTATGATTATCTGAACAAAAATGAGTATAAGCTTGCAGTGGCGTGGCTGAAGCAGGGCAAGGCAACAGTCGGCATTAAAAAATATAACTGGTCTTTTTTAGTTTCAGGAAAAAACCATTTCCCGCAAATTGTTTCAGCGCAGGAATTCTCAGATGCGCTTAATGACAAAGTAAAAGTCGCATTTTTGCAGGAAAGGTTTGGCGAATTTGCAGAGCGGGCATGGAATGCAGTCCCGCAGTATGTTGCGCCGAGCGTCATTGGCCTTCTTGAGCTGAAGCAGGCGGTTTCCCTCCAGTTATTTTCAGCAGAGCCTCTAAATATAGTCATCGTAGGGGACACTGACTCTGGCAAGCATGAAGTTTTGAATTCAGCAAAAATACTTTCAGATGGCGCTGTCGTTAATGCTGGCGAGGGCATTTGCATTTCTGTTAATGAGGCGAGAAAAGTCCGCCCCGGCGCCCTGATGCGCACAAAAAACATGTGCATTGCAGGAAAACTGCACCTGCTGAAAAAAGACGATGAATTGGTTCTTTACAGGACACTCGAGACAGGCTATGTAGCATATAATACAAAATCAGGAAGAAGAAGATATGACAGCCAAGTTTCAATTCTGGCAGAGTGCAATCCGCGCTATGGGCATTTTGAAAAATTCGAGCCGGAAGCAATTAAAAAACAACTCCTGCTTGATCCATACTTAGTAGCAAGGTTCCACGCGGCTTTTTTTGTCAGGAAAGTCGAGCTGGAAAGGTTTGCAGACATTGCAGAAAAAGTAATTTCAGAAAACAGAGTCATTGCAAAAGCAGACGACTTGGAATTTATAAAGAATTTTGCGAGGCATGCCCGCAATGTCAAAGTCGAGCTTCCAGCCCATCTAGCAGACAAGATAAAAGGGTTTGCCATTTCGCTGAAGGAGCGCGAAAATAACCTGCCGTATAAGCTTACTTCGCAGACAATAGTCGGCATAATCCGCATGGCAAAAGCATCTGCACGAATGGAACTGCGGAGCCAGATTGAAAGCAAAGATTTAGAAAGGGTTTTTGGCATATTTAATAAAATAACTAATTTAGGAAATTAAAATGGTCTTACAAGCAGTTCCGGATTGGATGATTTTTCTCTATGTGCAGGCAGCGTTCATCTCAATATCTTTTTGGGAATCTTATGCAGACTCTGCTGGCTGGGGAAGGGCAATGTCTGGCTGGCGCATCAAAACCCCAATCAGGGAAATTACAGCATATCATTTCTGGAGCTGGCTTGTCATGCTCCCCTTGTTCTTGATGATGCCGTTTTTTATTTTCGGCTGGAATGAACACGTGTTCTGGGTTATTATTGCGAGTTACCTTATCGGAACTGTAATTGAAGATACTCTGTGGTTTCACCTAAGGCCTAATTTCGGAATGGCAAAATGGAACTCACAGCATGCGGATTTCCATCACTGGATTAAAATAGGAAAGTTTGAAGTGCCGGAGTTTGTGATAATATACCCAATTCTTGCTTTTCTGATTTGGCGATTTCTAATGTAGTAAGTTTTTAAAGCAGCATATTTGTTAGTGTTTTGTGCCTCTGTAGCTCAGTCCCTGCCTTTTCTTTTCTCGCAGAGAAAAGAAAATGTAAGCTGCCAAAAGAAAAGAGGCGTGGGGGGTTTAACC
>JBBTAR010000012.1:0-5321 GCA_038044065.1 Nanobdellota archaeon | reverse complement strand
TTCAACCGCACATTTGCGCAGCTCGGTGGCTGAAGCGGTAGAGCGCGTCCTTGGTACGGCAGCCCCTTTCTTTTCCAAAAGAAAGCGGCTCCCGGGCATCTGTAAAGAAAAGGGTGCGATTTCCAATCGCACAAAACTTTGATGCTCAAGACAAAGAGGGCGAGGTCGCCGGTTCGATCCCGGCCGGAGGCACTTCTCATATTATCGCGCAACCGAGCCCCTTGCGGTTCGGAATTGTGTTTAAAATAGTTTTGCGGGATTGCATTGCAATCCTGCCGCGGGGGATATCAGGAAGAACCTCAAACTGAAAGGGGGCAGAGCCCCCTTGCGGTTCGGAAAGCCTTAAATAACCTTATTTCATTCTGTAAATAGTTCTAGTTTGTGGTGCAATATAAAGCTGAACTTCGTTCAGCTAATTTCACCATGGCAGTGGAGGCTGTGAAATGATAAAGTTCGTGAAAAAAATGTTTGGAAAGAAAGAAAAAACACAGGAAAAGAAAGCAGAGCCAGCCAAAGTTACGGCAACAACGCAGGCCGAAGAATCCCATAGCTGCGGTTCGGGCGGATGTGGAAGCGGCAGTTCTGGCGGATGCGGATGCAGTTCCGGAGAATCCAACAAGTCCAGCGATTCAGACAGCTCCGGTGGCTGTGGAAGCGGATGCGGTTGCGGGCACTAATCTAAATAAATATTTATTTTTTAATCATGAGATTAGCTTTATTAACCAACTTCCAAATAAATAATAATCATGGGCGACGAAACTGAAAATAAAGTCGAAAAGCTGAAGAAAAATTATGAAGTAGCCAGAAAGAAATATAAATTGCCTGCTTTTGACGAATTGGACAACGAATTTGAAATTAAAAAAACAGATCCTGACTTAAATGTCGTCCGCGAGATAAGAAGAGTAATTGGTTTTAGGCTACAAGGCTTTGCAGATATTTTTGAAAGCATCTTAAACCCACAGCCAAGCTCACTGCACTCAATGATTGAAACGAAAATTTTTGAGAAGCACGAGATAGAGCCGTACTTCACGCTTTACAAGAAATTTTGGGCGCTGATACATGAAGGCCTGCATGCCTGGCTTCAGTCAGAGGAAAAGGAAGCAGAATACATCAACAAGATGTGGAAAGAATGGCAAGCCATAAAACCGCAGATGCGCAAGTTCTTCGGCAAACTAGAGGCAGGCTGGCAAAAGACAGAAAAGGAAAAGACAGAGAGCTATGTCAGCTGATAAACAATTAGAAGCGCTAATAGTAGAAGATGATCCTCAGATGCAGATTATTTTAATAAGTCGCTTAGCTGACTTTGGCGTAACTGCAAACACAGCCAGCAATATGCTCGATGCTCTCGCGCTTGCAAGATTGAAAAAATATACGTTATATATGACTGACGGACGTTATCCACTTAAGCCTGGCGGAGCGCCAGAAGTTGCATGTTTTAAATTTTACGAAGAATTGAAAAAAATACGTCCAGATGCAAAAGTGCTTCTGATTACTGGCGGGAGTGATTTTGAAAGAGACGCTATGGCAGCAGGCATGGATTTCTTACTCAAATCTGATTTTGTCAAACAATACCGGGCCGTGTTTAGTCGGTACTTTGGCGCGCCGCGTTAACGAAGCACTTATATAATATATTTACAAAACCCAATTATGGCCACAGTAATTGCATTAGTCGGCGACATAGGCTCTGGCAAGGGCGCTGCCGCAGATTACCTTGAGAAAAAATATAAACTCCACAAGCATACTGTTTCTGATTTCATAAGAAGCGAAGCAAAGGCAAGAAAAGTCAAGCCTATGCGCGAGAATTTGGAAAAACTCTCTGCAGAACTCAGGGAACGATTCGGAAAGCAGTATTTTATAAAAAAAGTCATTACAAAAATTGAATCAGATAAAGACAAAAGATGCGTTATTGACGGCGTCAGGCTAGTGTCTGATGTCTCTTACTTGAGAAAATATTTCGGAAACAAGATAAAGATAATTTTCATAACAGCAAGCCTCCGGACAAGGTTTGCGCGGATGAAAGCGCGGCGCAGACCTGGCGATCCAGCTTTCTGGGAGCAATTTTTGATGCTGGAAGAAAAAGAAGAGCATGAGTTTCACCTTAGCAGGGTTTTTAGGATGGCGGATATCATAATAAAAAACGAAGGAACTTTGGAAGAGCTTCACAAAAAAATTGATGAACTGGCAGGCACACATAGGTTATTTATTTGATTGTATTCTGTAACTCAATATTCTTTTTATAGAAGCATAAATTTTTATTAATAATGGGCCAAACAATACTTTTTTTGGGTTCAGTTGGATCTGGCAAGGGAACTCAATCCAATTGGCTAAAATTATACTTGCAGTCCAAAGGGCACACAGTTGCGCGCATTTGCTCCAGTGAAATGCTTTCTGAAGAAAAAAAGAAAAAAAGCGAAATAGGTTTGATCGCAATTGAACTTGATAAGAAAGGCCTGCTCACGCCGGATGAGCGCATGAATCCTTTTGTGTATGAGCGCTTTTTGGAAGCCAGCAGGCATGCAGAATATGTTTTGTTTGACGGCTTTCCGCGGACTGTGCCGCAGGGAGAATATTTCGCTGAAAGGACTGCCGGCGCAAGAACAATTGATACTGTTTTACACCTAACTGTTGGCGATGAGGCTGTAATTGAGCGCATGAATCTGAGGCTTTACTGCAACGAATGCAAGGCCAGCTATCATCCTGAAACAAATCCATCTTCAAAAGGGAATTTGTGCGAGAGCGGACACGTATTAGTGCGAAGGGATTTTGACATGCCAGAGTTAATAAAAGCCAGATTGAGAGTATATCATGCAGAAACAGAACCACTAGTTCCATTTTATCGCCAAAAAGGTGTTTTACATGACATTGATGCTTCTTTGAAACCAAGAGATGTTGAGATAGCAATCAGGCAGGTTCTGAAGTTAGAAGATATTAATTAGGCTTAGCAACAAGTTTAAAAACTAACCAAAGTAGTCATAATTATGGGGTTGTAGTCTAACGGCATCCTTTTTCTTTTTAAAAAAGAAAAAGGCTCCCGGGCACCCAAAAAGAAAACTGTGCAGTCTTTGACCGCACAAAACTCAGGGTACTCTGCCAGACAGCTTGGTCAGGACTCGCGCTTTGGGACAGCAGCCTTTCTTTCTTCTGCGGAAAGAAAGGCTCCTGGGGATCCAAAGAAATAAGCGTGGGAATCTCGCTTCACTTGATTCCCAAAAACTGAAAAATAGCGTGCGATCGAGGTTCAAAAGAGAATCTGAAAGTCCTCGCAACCCCATATAAATTCTGTAACCACTCCACATGTGAAAACAACCTTTATATATTGCGTATTCAGTATAATTGATGTGAATAAAATGGCCACAAATTTAAAAATACATGAGCACTTCGGGCTGCTCCTGGTATTCCTGGGCGCGACTTGGCTGGGCTTCGGCTTGTACGGCACGCTTCTAGCTGCCAATAGGCTTCTGCTCGCGAATGTGCCTCTAATAGCTGGAAAAGAACTGCTAATATTCCCAATATTTTACGGGCTCGGAGCATTAATGCTGGCATTCGGCAAAATCGAGCTAAGAGAAGCCTTGCCGGGCAAAAACAGGCGGAGGTAAAATGGCAAAAAAGGACTTTATGAGAGAAATCCGCAGTGAGTTGCGGCTGACACCAAAGGTTGAGTATGGAATTAAGGAATTCCTGCAAGGCGCAATAGTCGGGTTCATAATTGGGTTCATAGTTGCAACTCAGTTAGTTTAATTTTTATATTTTTAATAATTTTTTAAAGTTAAGTTTTTAAATCCTTTATCTGCATCTTATTATGTGGGTCCATAGCTCAGCCTGGTCAGAGCGCCTGAAGTTAATGGCGAACCTCTTAAGCAGGATGTCGAGGGTTCGAAATGGCACCCTTTCTTTTTTGAAAAAAGAAAGGCTCCCAGGCACCTAAAGAAAAACAGGGCAGGTAAACTGCCCAAAGGTGCTTGCGCCTAAGAAAGTCCCTCTGGGCTCACTTTCATTCTTTAGATAGCTTTTTATTTGGAATTTTTAAAATATTTTTGTGGGCCAGTAGTTCAACCCGGTCGGCATCCTTTCTTTCTCTGCGAGAAAGAAAGGCTACTAGGAACCAAAAGAAAGAGGCGTGTGTTAGGCTGTGCTTAAGCACACAAATCTAGGTTCCATGCCAGGGGAATAGAACGCTCGCATGGCATGCGAGAGGCTTGGTGTTCAAAGCAGGCGAAGCATGCTTTAAGCAAACGCTTCGTTTGGTGCAAATCACCACTGGTCCATTGGCGGGGTAGTTCAGCCTGGTAGAACGCGAGTTTCATAAGGCTGCCACTTTCTTTTCCAAAAGAAAGCGGCTCCCTGGCACTTGGAAAGAAAACGCGCGGCGCAATGCCACGCAAAATCCACTTGCCATAGATGGAAGAGCTCGATGTCGCCGGTTCAAAGCAGGCGAAGCATGCTTTAAGCAAATGCTTCGTTTGGTGCAAATCCGGCCCTCGCCACTCAAAATCCTTTTAAAACAACAGTTCAAACCAAAGCCATGGAGATAGTAAAAGACATCAGAATAAACGGCAAAGTAACAGCCAATGAGTTGATGAAAAAGTTCTCAGAGGCTGGCGGATTTACAGCCAAAAAATTAGCAGTTGGCGTTGATATTTTTGAAACAATGATAAAAGAAAAAGGCTGCACCAAGTTTCTTTCATTCACAGCAGACATTTGTGCTACGGGAACGCGGGGCGCAATTATTGAATTGGTTAAAAATAAATTAATTGACGTGATAATCACAACCTGCGGAACTTTAGATCATGATATTTCTAGAAGTGCTGGCCCCTACTTCCACGGCGATTTCGGGCTGGATGATGCAGAGCTGCACAAGAAGGGCTTTCACAGATTGGGAAATGTTTTGATTAAGCAGGAGAAGCACGGGCCGGCAATTGAGGATTTTGTCCGGCCGATTTTGAATGACTTGTGGAAAGCCGGAGTGAAAAACATATCGACAAAAGATTTGTGCGCAAAATTAGGCGAGCACTTGAAAGACGACACAATCTTATACTGGGCTTGGAAAAACCAAATACCGGTTTTCATCCCAGGAATAACTGACGGCGCGGTCGGCTCGCAGTTATGGCAGTTCTCGCAGAACCATGATTTTAAAGTTGATGTTTTGGCGGATGAAAAGGAAATTGCCAAGATAATTTTTGAGGCGAAGAAGGCTGGCGCGCTCATGCTGGGCGGCGGGATTTCAAAACACCACGTCATCTGGTGGAATCAGTTCCGCGATGGCTTAGACTATGCAGTCCAGATTTCCACAGCGCCAGAGTGGGATGGCTCTTTGTCAGGCG
>JBBTAR010000011.1:0-2068 GCA_038044065.1 Nanobdellota archaeon | reverse complement strand
GTAGTTTCTTACATCAAGCGCCTGAAAATACAAGGAGCGCAGACTATTGCAGAAGTTGCGCTACAGGCATGGGCTGATGCAAAGGACAAGAAATTGGCTTCAAAACTCCTAAAAGAAGCGAGGCCTACCGAGCCGATGCTTTTCAATGCGATTTCCGCTGCAGAACAAGGGCACGATTCCGAAGTTTTGATTTGTAAATTTAAGAATGACAAGGAAAAGATTTTCAAATTCGGCGCTGAGCTAATAAAAAATAAGTCTGTTGTTTTCACTCACTGCCACTCTTCAACTGTTGTCGGGATTCTTATTGAAGCAAAGAAACGAGGAAAAAAGTTTGAGGTTTATAATACTGAAACGCGCCCTTTGTTTCAGGGGAGGGTTACTGCACGCGAATTAGCAGAGGCAGGAATAAGAGTTCACCATATTGTTGATTCTGCTGGCCTGAAGGCGCTCGCAAAAGCTGACCTGTTTTTAATAGGGGCTGACTGGATTTCACAAAAAGGCATTGCGAATAAAATCGGAACTGAAATGTTTGCAGAGCTTGCTTCGCATTTAAAAATTCCGGTTTACTGCTGTTCACATAGCTGGAAATTCAGCAAAGCTAATATTGAAATTGAACAGAGGGCTGCTGGCGAAGTCTGGCCAGCCCATCCAAAAGGAGTTCTTGTGGAAAACCCTGCTTTTGAAGTTGCTGAAGCCAAGCACATTGCTGGAATTATTTCAGAATTTGGTATTTTGAGCTTTGATAAGTTTCTGAGAACAGTTGGCTGACTAAACCTTTTTATATTTGAACCGTCTTAATAATGCATGACCGAACATGAGATAAACTGGCCTTATTATATCTCTTGGCTCGGCGTAGCCATAATTATTGTTTGGATAATTCTAAAAGCAGCAGGCGTGATTCACAGCCCGCCCTGGCAGGAGCTAGCACCATATTTCGGTGCGGCAGTTGCTTTTGGCGGAATGATATCTACAATCAAGCAGCATGGCGATGACATTTCCGATTTGAAACACGAAATAAAAGAAGTTCATAATAGCATGATACATTTGGATAAAGAGATTGAGATTATAAAAGACAGGCAAGTACGTTAAACAACAATTATTTAAGCCCTAACATGATAGTAAATTTATGACTGCGAAGACAATACTCTGTTTTGATCTCGATGGGACTTTGGTAAACTCAAATGAAGCGCAGATTGCTTCTTTCAACAAAGCCATTGAGCTGAATAATCTTCCTTTTGTTCCTTCAAGGCAATTGCTTGCTTTGTTCGGGAAGCCTGCTGATGCAATTGTGCGGATACTTTTCCCAGATATCCCTGAAAGAAAAATACAGAAAGTCGCGAAAGATAAATCTGGTTTTATGATTAAAGAGACTTACAAGCTTGTAAAACAAGTTCCTGGTGTTGTTGAAGCATTGGAATTATTAAAGGAAAGGTACTTTATTGCGCTGGTTTCAAATTCGCAGCACGACGATATAACTGCTCTGCTGAAAGGTGCTGGCATTCCTGCAAAGCTGTTTGATGCAGCTGCCTGCAGGACAGAAGTGGTGCATGCCAAGCCAGCTCCTGATGAGATTTTTAAAATTGAAAAAAAATTAGGCGCCAAGGTTGAATACGTCATAGGAGATACAACTTATGACTTAATGGCTGGCAAGGCGGCTGGGAAGAAAACTATTGCTGTTTTATCTGGCGTGCATGACATGGCTTTGTTAAGCACTGAGAATCCTACGGCCATAATTGAATCTGTGGCGGTTCTGCCCGACTTGCTTTTTGAAAAAGATTGATTAACCTTATAAATTCTAATATTATTGTAGTGCTATGGTGCAAAAGCAGATAATTCTTTCCAAATCAAAGTTTGTGATGGGGCTGGCCTGCCCCACAGTCCTATGGTGCACCTATAATGCGCCTGAGAAAATTCCTGAAATTGATGAGGCGACGCAGGCCATTTTTGACCAGGGGCATGAAGTAGGGGATTTGGCAAAGAAAATGTATCCTAGTGGTATTGAAGTCCCTTATGCCAAAGATTCTTGGAAACTGACGAAAGAGCTTGTTGCAAAGCGCAAAACAATATT
>JBBTAR010000010.1:3015-5134 GCA_038044065.1 Nanobdellota archaeon | reverse complement strand
ACCAGAAAGTCCAGATAAAGTTTGAAATGAAAATCACAGCCGTGACTGTTTTGAATCCCTTGATTTTGAAAATACCTTGGTATTCTTTTTCAAATTCACACAGGCCGATTGCGCTGGTTTTTTTGATTGTTTCTTTCAGAGTCAAGGCAAGAAGCAGGCCTGCAAATACAACCAAACCGCTTGCGATGAATAGACTGTTAAAACCAAAATTCTTTACAATCAGCCCGCCAATCAGAGGGGCAAGTGCGGCTGAAGCATAGAGCGCGGTGTTTCTCACACCCATTTCAATTCCTTCCTTTCCGCGCCGAAGTATGTCAAAGAAGTATGCATTTGTAGCTGTCCAGAAAAGCGCCCCCGAAAGCTCTGCAAGAAGATTTACTGTCGCGAACTGGCTTGTTGTCTGTGAAAAAATTATAGAAATTATGAAAACAATATATCCGACTGCACCAAGCAGAATAAATTTTTTTCTGCCCATGTGATCTGTGCATGCCCCGACAATCAAGCGGACAAGGCTGGCAATCATGGCGCCGATTGCGAAAATTAATCCAATGCCTGCCAGAGAAATTCCAACTTTGTCCAGATAAAGCGAGAACAGGCTTGTTGTCAGTGTTACTCCGAAAGAAATGTTGAACATGAGAACTATCGCGAGAAGAAATTTTTTATTAAACCCTTTCAATATTGCCATAGCCGTGCCAAATTGTTTGCCAGAGTTTATATATTTTGCCAATTCTATCAGTACTGCAAGTTTCGAAATTGTTATAAACTGTATTTATTTACTAATGTTGGTATGGAGGTACGCAGGCCACAAGGCTAGCTTCTTTAGCTGAAATGATTTTCAAATCCAAAAAGAAGTATAGTGCTGAAGAAAGAAAGGCAAGCCAGCTCCGCGAGTGGGCGAGGACTGCTTTGAAGGCAGGCTACAGCAGGGCAGATATCGAGCATCGGCTCATGCTTGTCGGCTGGAGCGGTGATAAAATTAAGCCAGCCTTGCAGGGAATTTCAATTCCGCGTATTTCTGCACCGAAAATAGGTTTTTCAATCCGTAAAACTAATAATAGGCAACAGATAACAATTAACAAATTACAATTCCATCCAGACATGACATTCTTACTGGCGATACTTCTTTCAGCCGGTTTTTTCGCGCTTGCGTACTTCGAACCAAGTATCCTCGGCGCATTTGCAGGCCCAAGCAATTGGGAGCACAGAACTGACCTTGCCATCTCGAATGGCCAGCAGGATGTGTTTTATGAAGTAGTTTTTGGAAACTACAAGCCTGCAAACTGCGCCGCTGGAATAAAAATCGAAAAGACTGCGAATATGCAGTCATCTGAAGTGCAATTCAAAACGGAAAATGAAGCCTATGAAAATGGTTTATGTGCGAGTGCAACTGCTGTCTGGAATAATTCTGAATTCGGAAGCACAACAGAGGAATTTACTGTTTATGCTATTTACCATGGCTTGGTTGAAGCGCAGGAAATGCCTGCGCCAATAGATGAGAGCGCTGTGCCAGAAGTGTTGCCTGCTGAAACAATTACGCCTGCAGAAATATCCCAAGTGCCTGCCAATGAAACCCAAGCAGTTCCGGAAATACCTGCACCGATAATAAATGAAGTCAACGGGTTTTCAACAAGCGGGGGGGAATTATTTTCAGCGCAATCATTAGACCCACTTGAATTAGAATATCAGCATTCGGTTGGCCCGTTGTACGGCTCTGCAGTTGCTAAGTATAATTATACTACTGTGTTCAATCCGTCTGGTTCCGGCAAAACAATCCTAATTAAGCGCATAAACCTGCGCGTAAATGCAGTTGCAGCAGCTACAGTGGTAGCAAATATAACTCTGAGAAGGATTAATGGCGCAGCAGGCGGAACTCTGACACCTGCAGCAGATATTCCAAAGAAAAATACAAATTCTGTTGACAGCATTTTGCAAATAAGATACTACGCGCCTACTGGAATTAAATATAATGGCACAGAAGATTCAAAATTATATTATGTTGCAGGCCCCATGGCAGCAGGCGCTCTGTCTGGCAGGGAAACTATTGATTTTGGAAATACGAGCGATGAAAAATTAGTTTTGCAGCCAGGCGAAGGCATAGTGCTTTATCAGGAAGCTGCAG
>JBBTAR010000010.1:0-2915 GCA_038044065.1 Nanobdellota archaeon | reverse complement strand
AGCAGGCTTTTCTCCATAAATGGGCCCGGCGCAATAGGCCAGCTCCATAGCCATCAAGAGATTGCTTTCGGCGATTTTGAAAAGCTTGTCTTACTGCCTGGCGAGGGTATTCGCATAACCCAGGAAGCAGCCGGCGATGTTGACCAAAGAATTAAATTTTACATAGAATGGCAGGAATCTAGTAGTACGCCTGCTGCGCAGAATGAATATATGATTGCAACTACGCAGGCTGGCGTGGCAACTGCAGGCTATAACTATTCAACGCTGTTTAATCCATCAACAAGCGGCACAAATGCCATTGTGAAGCGAATAGTTATTATGGGCGATGCAGCTGCCGCCGCAGTTTATGTTCCGCTGACGCTGAGAAGAGTAACGGGAATACAAGGCGGAACGCAGATAAATAATGGCGCCATCCCTAAGAAACATAATAGCTCTACGAACAGCAAAGTAAATATAACTTATGGCATGCACAATGTTACCTTAGCAGGAGATACTAATTCAAGGCTGTTGACTTTGATAACTCCTGGCGCAGTTGGAACTGCTGTTGCACCACAGCTTACTGCGCATAAAGAAATTGTTTTCAGCGATGATGATCCTCTAGTGCTGAGGCCTGGCGAAGGAGTAACTCTGTATCAGGAAGCAGTCGGCGATGTTGACCAAAGAATTGCAGTCTATTATGAATGGCAGGAAGCTGCAGCTCCAACTTCAAACGGGGATTATATGATGTACGCCGGTCCGATAAGTGGCAATCTTTCTGCAAATTTTTCTTATGCTACGCTATTCAATCCTCTAAATTCTACTAAAAATTACCTAGTAAAGAGAATGGATGCGCGCGGTGCAAGAACAGGCACTGCTACTGCACCAGCTTATATAAATATCAGCGTAAGGAGAATAATGGGTGCATCTAATGGCGGAGGAAGCACTTTGTTTAATGGCGCAACAATCCCTAAAAAAGATACTAACACTGGGGCAAGCACCGCGGAAGTACGCATGGGCAATGTTACTGTTGTTTTGAATGGAACTACAAACCACAGGCTCCTTGGCTTGACTGCACCCGGCGCAGTAGGCCAAGACTATGGGAAGTATGAAGTCAAAGAGCTTCCAGAAGACTTGTTCCTTTTGAAGCCTGGCGAAGGATTGGTGCTATATCAGGAAACGCCAGCTGCGGGCGATATAAATCTAAAATATGCATTTGGATTAGTATGGAATGAGTCCGCCGTGCCAGACGTAGCAAACCCGCAATGGAGCAACCAGAGCCAGACATCAAATACAGTTACAATGTTTGGGCAGGTTAATCTTTCTGCTTATGGTTTAGATATAGTAAACCTGACCATGGCATGGCTTGCCACCAATGAAACAGGCGTCTGGCAGAACTGGACAAACAGCTTGTCTGGAAGATATGGCTCGCCGATAAATATAACTTCTGGGCAGGTAAATACGTGGAATCAGACAAATTTCACATGGAGCAATTCAACAATTCAGGGCAGTACGAATGTTTCGTGGAAGATTTATTATAATGATTCGTCAGGCAATGTAAATGAAACTGCAGAAATGAGTTTTGTAATATCAGATGCAGTAGGGTTTACACCAATGGTCGGCACAATTGAGTTCGGGACTATGGTCCAAGGCGCAGCAAACGATACTGTTACTGGCGGGCCAATGCCTTTCGTATGGCAAAATACAGGCAATATAAATCTCAACATGACAATTTCAGCAACTAATTTATTCAGCTCTGCGCCTAATCCAGATATATATTTCCAATTCAAGTCAGCGAATAATGAAACAGGCTCAACACTTAATGCCGAAGACCTCGTAGCAGCATTTACGAATATGTATGCTGTTGCAGGCAAGTTCGCATATAATTTCAAATGGCAGAATGAAAATGATGAGGTTCGCGGGCACATAAATATGAGCGTTCCTTCTGCAGAAAATGCTGGCGCAAAAAACTCTGAAGTAACATTTACGGGAAGCAAAGCATGATGAGGCAAAAAACAATATTGCTTTTGGCAGTTTTTGTAATCAGTACCATTTTGTTTACGCCAAATGCACATTCTCTAATAATGTCGCCTCCGCAGGCCACAGTTGCTTTCACTCCTGGCGAGACTGCAAATTTCGAATTCGAACTGATGAATGATGAGAGCAGGAGCCTGCCTCTCACGATTTACGCTGAAGGAAGCATCGCGGGCTCAGTTTCAATTTCAGACAAGAGTTTTACTCTCGCACCGCGCGAGATTAGAAAAGTCAAGTTCGAGATAAAATTTCCGCAAGCCATGGAACTACCTGCAATCCTTTCTGTAGTTGCAAAAGCGCCTGCATCTTCGGGCAAAGGACAAATAAGCGCAAATATGGCATTAGCATATAAAGTTTCAATCACAGGGCAGAGCACTGCAAAAACAGTATTGGCAACTGCTGTAAAAAAAGAAGTTGGATTCGCATCAAGCAGTGCAGATGTAGAAATTAAAAATATTAATTTTGAAAATATAAATAAAGAAATAGCAAAGCTTGAGATTGAAGTGCAGAATGTCGGGACTGGCGTGACAGATGTCTCTGCCGATGTTAGATTCGGAGAAACAGGCGCGTCAACGCAAATTGCGCCAATTTCAATAACTGGCGGAGCAACAAGGAAATTAGTAACCTATGTTGATGTCAAAGGCCTGCCAGCTGGCTCTTACGATACTGAAATCCTTTTGAAATATGCAGATAAAGTAAAGCGCCAGATATTCAAGCTCCAAATAATAGAAGCAGGCACAGGGCAGGACAACAGCATTTACACTTACGCGGTTTTGGGACTGCTAGTAGTATTTAATATTGCATTCATAATACTAATAATGGCGCGAAAACTAAAAAAGCAACAGATTTAAATATTCAGGGAGGAAAAGGCAAATATGGTCACAGTAAGTTATAGCAGATTGTCT
>JBBTAR010000009.1:0-1086 GCA_038044065.1 Nanobdellota archaeon | reverse complement strand
GCACTGCATGATAAAAGTTTTTGACATGGCAACTGGCAAAGAGATTGTTGCTTAATAGTTAATTTTATAATGTGCTGAGTGTACTTTTACTTAATGGCCATGCAGTATATTCGTTGGTTTAAAGATACAGCTGAATTTATTCAGCTGTGCTGGCTGAACCGGAGATATGATTATGATGAAATATATTAGATGGTTCAGCCACATTCACAGAGAAGATGTAAACATCGCAGGGGGAAAAGGCGCAAACCTTGGCGAGATGTGGAACAATGGCTTTCCCGTGCCGAATGGGTTTATTCTTCTCGCACAAGCGTACAGGGATTTCTTAAAAGAAAATAACTTAGATAAAAAGATTTATTCCAAACTCGAGGGAATAAATTACGAAGATACATCGCACTTGGAAAAAACAGCAAAAGAGATACAAAGCTGGATTTCCTCGGCAAAAATTTCAGAAGACATGAAAGAAGAAATCGAAGCTGCTTATGCGATGTTTGATACTGTTCCTGAAATTCACAAAAATAAAATTGCAGAAAGATTATTATTAGCGGGTAGAGATCCGCCTTTTGTTGCTGTAAGAAGCTCTGCAACTGCAGAGGACCTTCCGCAGGCCTCTTTTGCAGGCCAGCAAGCCACTTTCCTCAACATCAAAGGCAAGACAAAGCTGATTCAGGCGGTGAAAGACTGCTGGGCGTCTCTTTACACAGGCAGAGCAATATATTATCGGCAGAAAAATAATTTCCCGCACGAAAAAGTTGCGCTCTGCGTTGTTGTGCAAAAGCAGGTTAATTCGGAAAAATCCGGAATAATGTTCTCAATCAATCCTGCAACAAATAATGAAAAAGAAATAGTAATTGAAGCGATTTACGGGCTGGGCGAAGCAGTTGTTTCGGGTTCTGTTAGCCCGAACACATACATAATTGACAAGGATTTTGAAAAGATAATGGATATCGACACTCCGAAGCAGGACTTTTTGATAACAAGAGACGAATACGGCAATAATATCCAGAGAAGGCTTAATGACAAGCAGAACACAACGCAGGTTTTGAATGAAAAAGAGATTTCTGTCTTGGTAAAATTGGCTAAAAAATC
>JBBTAR010000008.1:4521-11762 GCA_038044065.1 Nanobdellota archaeon | reverse complement strand
GAAAAAAGAAAATTGACAACACAATTGCTTTTGCAACAATTTATATGTCAACAATTTCCCGTTCTGGCTTTCCTCCCCAGCACTTGTTCCGCCTTTTGGCAAAATTCAAAGATTACGGCGAAATTTCCAAAGAATCTGCATTAATTTCAAGAGATGTAGAATTATTTGGCGTGGACCTGCCGACTGCAATGACAAAAGCAATTGCGCGCTCCCCTTCGGCAGACTGGACAGAACTGCTGGCTGGCCTGAGGACTGCAATAACAATCGGAGGTGACCTGGGTGCGTTTCTAGAGGAAAAAGCAAAAGGATTTGTAGCAGATTACAAGCGCAGGCTTCAGGATTTCAGCAACCTCCTGTCAATTCTGATTGAAGTTTACATAACTTTAGTTATCGTAGGAGCAGTATTTTTCATAGTAACTACATCAATCATAGTTGCAATAGGTGGTATGTCTACATCCACGCTGAAGATTATGAATTTCGCAATGATAATTATTGGAATTCCACTGCTAACGGGCGCATTCATATTAATAATTAAAGGAGTATCGCCAATGGCAGATTAACATGGGCTTAATTGAAAAACTCGAGAAGATGGGTATGCCTTTTTTCAAAGAGCTCGGAAAAGATATGCTCGGTTTTAATAAAGACAAGCTGAGGACAACATTAGTTTTGCTGCCTTTGCCGTTTATCTTAGCGCTGATTTTATTTCTGCTGAAAACTCAGAGCACAACAATTGTTGCTGTTTTTGCAATTGCATTAGTCGCGGTGCTGATGCCATACCTTGCGTATGGTTTTTTGGAATTCAAAGAGATAACGCAGGCAGAGGAAGGCTATCCTGGCTTTCTCAGGGACTTGGCGCAGGCAATTTCATCAGGCATGACAATTCCGCAGGCCCTGCAGACCACAGCGCATGCGAGGTACGGCGTTCTTACAAAATATGTGCAGAAACTGAATAACTGGGTTTCGCTGGGCATACCATTCCCAGATGCATGGAAAAAATTCACAGGTGCGCTGGAAAAGTCAAACATGATTAAGCGCATTAATGGGATAGTCTTGGAAGCTTTTGTGTCTGGCGGGCAGATGGGCGCAGTGCTGAGCTCGCTGGCAACAGATGTTATTCTTCTGAAACGCATAGAGGAAGATAAAAAATCAGCCGCACAGCAGCATGTAATTGTCATGTATATAATATTTTTCATCTTCCTTGGTATTATCGCAGGCCTTTACAAAATCCTAATCCCGATACTCTATATTCAGAAAATCGGCGCATTCTCAGGAATATCTCTCCGCCCAGGAGAAGAATTATCAATTGATTATTTCAAGAACTTGTTTTTTGCAATGGCATTAATACAGTCAGCCTGCATAGGCTTAATATCCGGACAGATTAGCGAGGAAAAATTAATTGCAGGCCTCAAGCACGTTGTCGTCATGATCGCTATAGCGATTTTCACATTCTTTACGATAATCTATCCTGCATCGCTGGCATTGGAAGTCCACGTCTTCCCAGAAACACCAGGAATAGGGCAGAACATAGCTGTTTCGGGAAGCCTGCAGATGGAATCTACGGCAGCATCAGGCGCAACTGTTGAAATCCTCGGCCCAAGCAGGGAAATCCAGCAGTTAGTGGCAGATTCACAGGGAGAATTTACAACGTTATTTAAAGCTCCGCTTCAGCCAGGCGCGTATTCTGTTGTTATTACAGCAAATTACCGCGGAGAAACAGATTCAAAAACAGTATGGGTGACAGTCGGAGGATAAAATTGAAAAAAGCGCAGGCATTCACAGAATATATTATTGCTTTTTTTATTTTCATGGCAGTTGTAGTCCTCCTTTTCACAGCTTTTTTTGGCAGAAACCAGCCGGAAGCGCAGAAAATAACAGAACAAAGCTCGAATATTCTGGCTCAGGCGCTCTCGAGGATTGCTTTTGAGACCTCTGGAAAGAGTAATGCGGGAAGTGCGGACTGGCAGAGCAACTGCAATACAACCACCGCAGCAAATACTCAGCAAATCGGGCTAGCCACACAAAGCCGTTCATTTCTGGTGCCTGCAGGCAAGCTTGATTGCTACAGCAGTTTGTCTCCAGTCTCAACAAGCAGTTTGTTTCTTGGCTCTGCCGGCGGTGATGCAAGAATTGCTTACCTGCTCAGCATAGTGCCAAGAATAATAAGCACAGTTGACTGCTCCACAGCGTATGCTTCAAACCCAGAACGCTTCTCTGGAATATGCAATCGCATGGATGGCGGCACGCTTTACTTTAGCTTTGGCAATACTTCGCGAAGCGCAGAGCTAAAAATGAAGCTTTTCTTCCCAGATGCAACTATAACAATAGTAAATGATGCATTGGATGCTGGCGATTCTGCAACAGGCGCCGCCGTAACTGGCGGAATGGATTTAGATATTGATGCGCACGTTAGCACAATAGATAGAGATAGATTTCAAGTTACATTTCCATCTGCAAATATGGCATATGTAAAATCTTTTTCATATAGGTATTCCGATGGCTCAAACGTAGGCAACTTCACGCTGAGCAATACTACTGATTTTGCAGACAGGCAGGTTGAAAGCCTGGAAACAACAGCAACTTCTAGGCCAGCCACGACATTTTTTGCCCCAAATAATAAAAAATACGGCGAAGCAAGAAGGTTTATTCTGATTAATGGCACAGATGGCCAGCTTTATCCAGCACTAATATCTATGAGGACTGCAAAGTCTCAGGCAGTTGCGCGATGATGAACAGTTTATGCGGCAAGAAAGGTTTTTTCTTTTACGTAGAAATAATGTTAGTAGTTATTCTGGCGCTTATTATTTGGACGCAATTTCCAATATCACAGCAGGCTTACCTAGATTTGTCTGCACAGGAAAATCTCAGGTATCTTGGATATACTTATCTTAAGGCGGTAGATGTTTCAGGAGTTCTGCCGAAATACATAAACCCAACTAATTTTTCAGCCACGAATTTTACAAAATTGAAGTTTATTGTTGTTGACAGCTTGCCTTCAGATATAATTGCTTATACAGAATACATATACAATGAAACGCTTTGCTATGATGGCAGCGGTAGTGCTGGGGCTTGCGGATTAAATACAACTAGCGCAGATACTACGGCAATTCTATATACATTTACAAATTCAACAGAGCCAATTACAATTAAACTTTATCTCAAAAACGCATTTGGAGGGCGCCTATGAAAAAATCGCAGTTTTTCCTGATAGCAATAGTAGTAATTCTAATATCTATGTTTTATATTTACACTTATATCCGGAGTGCAGACCAGTCCTCGACTTTGTTTTTTGACAGGCCAGCCACCCTAGATATGCAAAACATGATTGATGCAGTTCAGCTTAGAAACGAGCGCTATCTCGCACAGAAAATTTCGTGGTGGAATTACGGCTGGGCTTATAGAAATGTGGCCAGCTTTACAGATACGTATGATAATTCTGGAAATCCTTTGGAGCAAGCAGTGAGCAAGACAGTTGAGTTTGATCCGAAAATAAATTGGGCGCATCACCAAAATATAGATTGTTCAAAAGAGTTAAGATTAGTAGATTTTTCAAATGCCGAAGTTAATTCAGATGTGAATAGCACAACTGCGCCGTGCAGCCTGCTTACTGCTATAGCATGGACCTGCCCTGCGCTTACAAATTGCGCAAGAGTATTCAAATATTATGTTTATTATGGCAATGCCAGCGCGGCAACGCCTGCATATCGCTCTACTGCGCAGGGGACTGAGCTAAGTTCGTCAGGCGGGCTTGAAGAAGCAGACCCACGGCTTTTATGCACGCATTTCAAGGCAGTCTACCCAAAAACAGGCGCGGTCGTTGATTGCTCAATAGCGAATTATGCAGGGAATAAGACAAATGTGTCAATTTATTATTCATCGCCTGGCTTGAAGTTTAACGGAACCATAATCTGAACTATTGAAACAAATTCTCAATAGATTTAAAACATTCCCGTTTCAGCAAAGTTCATGCTATATGAAATGTTCTTCTATCCCGCAATCATCATAGGCCTGTTTACGACAACTTTTTTCCTTATGACTTTTTTTGAGGACTTTGGGCGCGAAAAACGCAGGCCAGACTTCCAGCCGAAAGTCACTGTCTGCGTGCCAACATGGAATGATGCAGATACAATAGCTGCAACAATACAGTCTCTGCTTAATTTGGATTATCCAAAAGAAAAATTAGATATAATTGTGGTTGAAAATAATGGCTCAACAGATGGGACTTTAGAAGTCGCGCGGAAGTTTGAGAGCCAGGGAGTGCGGGTTTTTTCAATAAAAGAAGGCGGGAAAGGATTTGCAATGAATTTTGCCATAACAAAAGCAGCCGGAGAGATTTTCGGCGCTTTGGATTCAGATTCCATCGTTGCGCCAGATGCGCTAAAGAACATGGTTCCTTTATTTTCAGAGGAAAAAGTTGCCGCAGTCACGCCGACTTTGAAAGTAAATAATCCGAAAGGAATTTGGCACTACATACAATCTGTTGAATATATTTACGGTGTTTTTCTCAGGAAGGTTTTTGCACTGCTGGACAGCATTCACGTAACGCCAGGGCCGTTTACTCTTTACCGAACAGAGTTTTTCAAAAAGCATGGTGGCTATGATGTGGATAATATTACGGAAGATATGGAAGTTGCATTAAGAATACAAAGCCTGAAGCTGAGAATTGAAAATGCAATTGATGCGAATGTTTACACAACTGCTCCAAATGATTTTGTAAGCCTTTTCAAGCAAAGAACGCGATGGTACCTAGGCCTGCTCGACAATGTTCCGCGCTACAAGCACCTTTTCAGCCCAGAATACGGCATTCTTGGATTATTCATACTGCCGCTTTCCTTTTACTCAATGTTTTTCTCAATAGCTATGCTATTTTATCAGGCATATGCTTTTACAACAACAGGCTTGAGCCAGCTATCTGTATTTAACGCAGTTAATTTTGATTTTATTGGGCTGGCAAGCGCAAACCCGCCCGCATTTTATCTCGCACCGAATATTTTTACTGCAATGAGCGCCATTGTTATGGCAATGGGCATTATTGCGTTTTACTTAGCCTTGAGATATTCAAAAGACAGTTTCAAGCCGTTTTTGTCGTACGTTATTTATTATCCATTTTACCTGATAATATATGCGCTCTGGTGGCTCAGCGCAATTTACTGCAAGCTTTTCGCAAAAGAATTAAGATTCGGCGGAGTTGTCTGGAGAAATAGCTTACTGAATAAGCTATTGCATAATCATTCTTAAGTCATCTGCATTGCGCAGGCCTTCGAACTTCTGCTCCCTTACGATTATCGCAGGAACACTTTCAATTGCATATTTGCTTTTAAGGATTTTTATTGCAGACAAGTCAGAGTCAATATCAAAAGAGTAAATCATTAATTTCGGATTCAGTGTTTTCTGGTGCAGTAATACTGTGCCCTGCTCTCCGCAGTCCTTGCAGTTGGTGTTTGAGTAAAAGTATAAAACAGGCAGGTAGTCAGTCTTGCACCGCAGATTCATGCTCTTTATGGCCAGCCAGTGCTTTATTTCGAGCAGAAAGTAATAGCTTTTAAGCCCATTAAGTTCGAGATGCCTGGACTGCTTTTCAAGCATATCAATCTTGGGCCCAAGAATTTCCATTTTCCTGGCCAGTGCTTCCAAGCTCTTGGCATCGCAGGCGCTTTCAGAAGCCAGCTGGGATTCAATATCGATGCTTAGCGTGTCTGCCTGAATTGAATTCTGCGTATCTTGTATTTCAGACAGCTTGCCCTGAAAAAGCTGATAGCCTAAAAGAAAGCCCAGTACAAAAACAATAACAGTTATGAAGCCTGCCAAAGCCAGCCGAAACATTACTTTTCCCATTATAGCTTAATTCCCACTAGGTGCATGCCTAGTTTGTCAGCAGTTAAAATCAAGTCATCAGAGTTCTTGCCTGCCACAGTTATGCAGCCGCCTTCTGAAGTGATGGCATTGCTCATAGATTGAGCAGTCAGCACTAAAATAACAGTGCTGTTTGACACGTCTTTGCAGGTTTTTATTGGAACGCTGGGGTTTATTGGATTGGAATCTTCAGTATATGCTGCAACTATCGGAATGTTGTAGATTCCCATTATCCTCGAGATTTCAGCAGACGCCACTGCGAATTTCGCAGGGTTCAGCCTCGGCTCGTTCGGATTAAAAGCAATATATACCTTAGAAGCTTTGAGTATTTTTGCCACAACAGAAGAGTCTATTGTAATGTTTCTGGCCTGCCTTGGATCCAGCCTGAAAGCTATGGGTATCTTATTATCGCCAGCAGTCAGGAAAGTGCCGAAAGTGTTGTCATCCAGAACGTAGAACTCATAATTGCCGACTTGAATGTAGTTTTTTGGCTTCTTTTCCTCGCCAGAGCCCCCATTGTCCTGGAATGCGATTGCAATTACCCAAGTCACCATGAAAAGGACTATGGCACCAACGAGCAATTTTACCCATGTTTTGCTTTTCTTCTTTTCGCCGGATGTCGGCAATGGCTGTATGAATTCATCTGCCATGTTTCTATGAAATACAAAAGATATAAAATGATTTCTATCACAGGAATGCTTAAATAATCTGCGCGGTATTTGTTTCTATGGGCTTTGCGTGCCTTTTTGGATTTCATAAATGGGATAAATTAGGCGAGCGCATAATGTTGGCAATGGCCAGTTCGAGCAAAACCAATCTGCCTCATTTGCAAGAAGGTAAAGTATCGCGTTTCTTAATAAATATTTAAATTTTATAAAACAATTATTGAAAAATAAAAAAGAAAAAATAAAGGGGTTAATCCCCTCGTTGGCTTTATGCTACTGTTGGTGCAGATACTGTTATGACACCAGCAGCACTTGCTACTTCAACTGTCTTGCCCTTCAGCTTGTCTGAATAGCTCTTGAAGTCTTTCAGTACTGTTGCCGCATTCCTTGTGTCTGCTGCGCCATATCCTGCGACTAACAAAGCTGTCTTTGTTCCGCCAAAGGCATTCTCGAACAATTGTATCTTTGCTTTTCCTGCAGTGTAGCCTTCAGCGCATGTTGCTGCTGTCTTGCCAGATAGGCTCAAAGCCAAGTCGTTTGCGCATGGTCCGCCGATAATTATCAGGCTGTAAGCAGTCTTGTCAGATACTTCAGAGTCCAGTTTTGCTACTGGTACGCCTGAGATTGACGATACGCTTACTGATCCGCCAGTTGTGCTTGTTACTGTGTTCGGGCCAGCTACAGTTACTTGTGCTTTTACAATGTCCTTTGGTATCTTCAGCTTTA
>JBBTAR010000008.1:2361-4421 GCA_038044065.1 Nanobdellota archaeon | reverse complement strand
ACAGTCAGCCAGATTTTGTTTGTTTTTGCGTATGTGCCGTCAGATTTCAGTACTTCTAGTCCTTCTGCTTCTGTTACTTCTATCAAGAAGGCAGGCTCTGAAGCTTGGCTTGCACCTAATCTTGGCGTGGTTGCACTTGTGTCTGCAGAAAAATCCGCAGCACTTTCGAAGGTTATAGATACAGTCATATAATCTGTGTCCGGTACAGTCAGCTTGTCAAACCTTATCTCATATCCGCCCAGTGGGAGGTCGAATTTTCCACCCGCTGCTGCTGGGTTGTCGCTGAAGTCGTTTACAACAAAGTCATTTATTACCCCAATAGTTGGGTGTGTTGTGTCGCCTGTTGCTAATGTGTCTCCTGCGCCGTTAACACTTAGTGCGTTAATGTCCCATACCCAGTCTGGATTCTCTTTTTTACATTCTGCGCGCTTGTATGCAACTCCGCAAGGTGCTATAAATTTATCCCCATCATTGTATGTTTCAGAGGCATCTGTTCCGACTACTATTGAAGCAGACCTTTCGTTTACATTGTCCGAGTAAAAGGCATCTGTTCCTAATATTTCCAGGCCGTTTACTGTTTCAGCTGTGTTTACATTCAATGTTTCAACTACGCCGTCGACATCTATTATAAATGGCGCGTTTGATGTTGCCGAACCGACATTCTTCAATAATACCTTTTTGCCTTCAATTGTTATTGTGTCGCCGACATTCATAAATGCTTCTTGGCCGACTCTTGCTGTAAAGGTGTCGTTATCGTCTGCTGGTACGTTTGTTATCTTCATCTTTCTTCCCAAGAAAGTTATTGCTAATGGGTCTGATGAAGTTGTCGCGCTAGCGTTTATTGTGCTATCAAACACAAAGTAGTAGCCAATTGAACCTTTGTTTGCTTCCAGGTATATGCCATCTTTGTAGTCATCTTCTGTTCCGCCAAGGCTTGTCAGAGATGTTGCTACATTTGGACCTGTCTGAAATGCAGAGCCTTGTGATGAGTTGTGCCATACTAGCATTTCTCTGTAGTCATAAGATGAACTTTTGAATGTCAAAGTGTCATCTTTTAGGCTGGCTATGTCGCCGTGGTCCATTTCCTGGTCAAATCCATCGTGCGCTGTTACGCCGAGGTAATCACCAAGTAATATGTTTTTCATCTGTCCGCCTGTTACTGTTGTAGTTCCTGTTCCGGAAGCTGCAGTTGTTGCCTGTTGTGCCAGAGATGCTGCTACGTCTGTAGCACCAATAATATCTGCTGGCGCGGCTTTTGCACCGACAACAATTAATCCCACCCATTTGCCATCCTTTACGAATGGTGCTGGGTAATCTGACAAATCGGCTGCTGCTACGGCGCCAAACATTGTTGCACCCATCATTACAGAAGTCGCTGTCACTGCTGCTATTCTTTTCACTGCTGTTTTTGCTTTCAAAGCAAAGTTTTCCATTTTTACCTCACAAAAAAGGAACGAGAAATTTTGTTTATAAGTGTTGTGGTGTGATTTTTTTTCTAGTAAAATATTTCATTTGCCATAGAGAAATAAAGTCAATAGAGAAATAAAGTCTCCACGAGATAAATTAATTTAAAACATCTTCGCTTAAGGAATAATGCACATGACCGAAGAGAAAAAAGATTTGAAGGCTACTAATCTAAATATTAAAGTTGAGGCAGGTCCGCAGGAACCACAGCAAATTCTTACTCCGCAGCCCATCCAATCTACAGACTCGCAGATAATTACAAATCTTTCAGGCTCTGCTGTTGCCCTGCCCAACAATGGCGTGATTCTGGCTCAGGATATTCTCGTAAAATCCGAAGCAGAACTGAAGGCAATGTCTGAGAAAGAGGAAAAAGCCAGGGAAACCCATAATCTTCTGAGAAGCATGAAAATAGTTACTGCAATCATGCTGGGAAAGGATAAGAACAAGGAACTTGCGCAGATGCTCCAGACAGACAAGAGTTTTACTTCAAAACAAATTAAAGAATTGGAAGACCAGGGGCTTGTAAAAAGAGAGGGCGAAGGCAGGGAAACAAAATATGTTGTCGATCAATTTAATCTTGTGAAATTTCTGCAGAC
>JBBTAR010000008.1:0-2261 GCA_038044065.1 Nanobdellota archaeon | reverse complement strand
AGATGGAAGAAATTAAAGAAAATAAAATGGAGCTGATGATGTATCAGCTGGTGATTGTAATTGTCATAGGTTTTTTGATTGCGCTTGCAGCAGGCTTCATGGCTGGCAGGACAGTCGGATTCTCCGGCGGAGTAGATGCAGTCCAGGCAAAGATTCCGGATTACTGCACAGTCAATAAGCAGGGCTCTGAAATAAATGTAAAGTGCAATGAAATGGGATTAAGTCTTGATGATGTCTGCGCAATAACAAGCCCCGCATTGAGAAGCAAAGTAAGGGTTGTGAGCTTGGGCAGTACTCAGGGCACAACTAATTAGGCGCTCAGAAACACAATCCTGTGGAGAATTCCCAAAGCAAGGACTACTGCAGAGCTGATTATCAAGATCAGATTTATGCTCTTTTTGAATTTCGTAGTTTCGAGCCATTCATGTACTTCTTTGTAGAGAAAGCTTGACAGGCAGGCCAGCACCAGAGTAAAATACGGCGTTCCGAGAGCAACCGGAATTATATTTAACAGCATTGCCAGCAGGAAGATGAGCATGCCCGCTAGCAGAATGTATGCAGATTTCCTTTTCTTAACTAGAGATTCATATGCGCCGAAGAAACCAAGATAAATCGGAAGTGTGCCTGCAATTATGAAAGCAGTATGAAGCACAACTTTTTCAGCAACAATAGAATAATAATGCGTTACTGCGTATTCCTTCACTATTAGGAGAAGCGCTGGCGTTGCCTGAAATAAAGTAAAAACACCCAAAATAAATGCACTTGAAATAGTCATAAAATAAAGTTCAGGCTGGGAAACTTCCCTTTGCTCCAGCTTTACGAATAGCATATACAGCAAGTAAATTGGTATGAGCGCAAGCGAGTAAATATGCACAAAGGCAAATACTATTGGAAACAGTATTGCAAGCCTCCAGTCTGTTTCTTTCAAATAAAGGAATGCAAGGATTGTCAGCAGAAATAAAACCACTGCAAGAGTATGAGTGAACTGGGAAACTGTTTTCCATGTGTAAATCTGAATCGGCGCAGAGAGAGCAGATGCGAACAGCGAGCCTGCGGTGCTGTGCGTAGCTTTTTTGGCGATTGCATAAATTATTAGCGGAATTGAAATCCCAAGGAGAAGCGCGTAGATGTTTGCGCCAGCGTCAGGCACTGCAGGCGGCGAGATGCGCAGGGAAAAGTAGGCCATTGCAATTGAAACAGCAGAAAAAAATCCGAGGAAGGCATACTTATACCTATCCAAGGTATTCAGCTCATGTTCGCTTTTTGTTTCAGCCATCCAGACTCCTTATCAACTCAGTTGCATAAACTCCTTTCGGAAGTTCAAATGTTAATTTTACTTTCAGCTTGTTCGTGTTTAACTCGTCAGTTTCAGGTTTTCCGATTTTAAGCTTTTTGGGCTTGACTGTTGCCTGCCTATCTACCCCTTCGCTGGCCAGCTCAGGCATCCGCGAGCATCTGAATGAATCCAAAGTCAGACCGTCTGCAAATAATAATTTTTTAATTTCCTGCGAGAATTTATCATTTCCGAGTTTGGTTTTGAATCCAGGAATTGGATAGGTTTTTTTTAACTTTGTTTTTGATTTCAAAACAGCTTCAACCCCTTTGTTCCACAGGTAGCTTTGATACCCGTGCACGTAAATTCTTCTTATTGGCTTTGGAATGTTTCTCAGCGCACCTGCAAAATCAGTCGGAACTCTTACAAGGTAATTAAGTACGGCGGCTTCTAAGCCGAGGAACTTTGGCCAGCTCTGAATGATTTTATTCCAATCGCCAAAGTTTTCTTCTGCAAACTTTCTCGCTTTTACTGATTCTGTGTTTTTATCGCCGGAGTAAGTCAGCAGGTATTTTACAGCATCTTTGAAATATCCGCGCACAATTTCCCTTCCGATTAAAGCGGTGTTCCCTCCGCCAAACCTCTGCTCGCCAAAATAATTCGGGAAGCCGGATTTTGTTACTCGTTTTGCGTTTAGTGTAATATGTTTAATGTTTAATTTTGTTAAATCGCGCAAAACAATTTCAAACCGGTTTCCTTCCAGCGTTCCCAGCGAAAGTGGGGTTTCTCCGAAGCCAATGATTTTTATCTGAATGTCTTTTAATTTTACATTTTGTAAAACTTCCGGCGGAATTTTGAAGGCAGAAACAGCTTGTTTGGTAATTGCCGCCCTGTCTTTGTTGCCAGCGAATTTGAAGCGCTTGAATGATGTCTGGCAGGCCTGCGCAATTTCCCTTATCGCGCGGACTGTTGTCCAGTTCTTCTTTGT
>JBBTAR010000007.1:0-8951 GCA_038044065.1 Nanobdellota archaeon | reverse complement strand
CCGCTAACACACATTTCGCCATAAGCGCAGTTTATTGACTTGTAAGAGCAGATGTTGCTTGCTGAGCAAAATGTTTCATAAACTGCACCTGTGCCCATGCACTTGTCAGTTTTTTCCGCGCCGGAACTGTCAGTACAGCTGTCCAACTTGTAGGCATTAATATCATCACCATCAGTACAGCGCGCATTTGCAGGCTCGCCAGCCCCGCTGGCAACCCCAAAACCAGTGGCTTGCTGGGAAAAAGAATACCCAACAATTACTATTGCAGTTAAAAGCACGATTAAATTCAAATTAAGCTTGGCCATATAATTAGAACAAATTAAGAATATAAAAAGGTTTGCTTAAACAAACCTATTGTGTCTTTACGTCTCCGCGAATCCACTGCCCATTCACGCACTTGCCATATGCGGGTAAATACCTCTGCTGAGCACACGCAGTCTTTTCACCAGAACCATCTGCAGTCGTTGTCACGCAGTAATATTCTTGAAGTTCTCCCAAAGGCGCGCAGAAATCTGCATATTCTCCTTTTGCATCTTTGCACCAGCCCTGCGTAGCAAAGTCCACGCCATCTGGATCCTGGCAGAGAACTACAACAGCAGGCTTAGCTTCTGTTCCTGCAGATTTTTCATCTGCAGTGGCTGGCAACTGGGTTGATTTTTGCCCCTGCGCATAATAAAACTTAGCTGTCTGGACTGTGCCCATGGAAATTAAAACAATCAAAGCCACAGCAACTATTATAATTATTGCAAGCATTTGCGGTTCTAGTTTAAAACTCTTCTTTTTTCTCGCGGCCATGGTAAAATAAAAGAATTAAAGAATATAAAAAGGTTTGCTTAGTTTCTTTGCCTGCAAGCCCCGCCGACACATTCCTCGCCGTATGCGCAGTTAGTCATCTGATATAGGCACCTGTTGAATGGACTGCAGTATGTTTCCTGGACAGCGTTATTGCTATAGCAGACATCTGTTTTCTTTTCGCCAGACGCATCAAGGCAGGTATCTTTTGTATAAACATTCTGGCCATCACTATCTGTGCAGAAGTTCACTGGATTATCTATTGGAACTTTATCACTAACTGCAAAGCCAGTCTGCGAGGTTGCAAAAGAACCTGCAACTATTGCTACTGCTATAAGCACTATTGCTAAATTTGAATTAAGTTTCGCGGCCATGAATTTATATATAAAAATGAGTATAAAAAAGTTTTGTAGGAAAAATTACGCGTATTTGGCAAAGGTTTTGACTGTGATTGTTGATGCAACACAATTATTTGCCTCGTCGCTTTCTTTTACCTTGCCTTCCACATCTGCGCAAATATTTAATTCATAAGTTCCAACTTCAATCGGCATGAATAAGTATGCAAGTGACCTTGTGGTACCTAACTTGTGTGGCGCAGATATTTCAAGTGAGCCGTCCTTTGTATAGTTTGTTGCATTTAATTGTCTATGGCTGTAAGTTACGGCATAGCGCTCTTTTATGTCAGCCTCGCCTGAGTTGACAACGTCAGTTGCAATTCTGATGGCTTGCTTTGTTTCTCCGCTGAATGTGCTTGATACTACGAGTTTAATGTCTGGCAGTTTTTCTGCAGAGGCGGTTGTTTCTGTTGCTGTTTTTACAGCTTCAGCAGGTGTTGTAAACTTTGCAACTTTCGCGCCCTCTGACTGGCCTGCATTCAAGCCAATCATGTAAGTGCCGACAGCCACTGCCACGAAAACTAATAATATGAATGTTGCGATAGATGGCTTCTTGCAGTCATGTACGAACTTTTCTAAGTCATTTTTTGATTTCTTTCTTGCCATTTTATTCCTTGAGATTGGGAGGCCCAGCCGCTCCGATTTTTTTCGTTTTTGACTGGGCCAGTCCACAAGAACTGCTACCTCGTGATACGAGGCAACTTTGGAGGTGCTTGTGGGAGAACTAACCGCAGGGAGGTCGTTGCCCTCCCCCCGCTCGCGGTTTCCCCCTCCCCACCTCGCCTATGGCGAGAATAGTTTGGGGCTCTCACATCGCATTTGCAGCGATGCACGCGCTCTTGTAGATTATGAGTCTGTCAATCCACTAACTATTTAAAAATTAAAATAAATGGACGCCGTCAGTGGTGGCGTCCGCGGGTATTTACCTCCTTATAGCATTGAGATGCCGAGCTCTCTGTTGAAAGATACTGCCCTTTCGGATGGCTTTGCATAGTCCATCTTCCCAAGCACGTATGGGGATTTTACTCCAGTTATGATTGTCATAACGCGGAGCTTGCCCTGGAACTTAGGGTCTATTCTTGCGCCCCAGATGACATTTGCTGTCTCATCCATGCTTGAAGTAACCATCTCTCCAACTTTTTCTGCTTCGTCTAATGTCATGTCTGGCCCGCCAGTTATGTGTATTAGTGCTCCTGTTGCGCCATCATATTTGACATCAAGCAATGGGTTTGATAGAGCCCGGTTTACTGCTTCATCTACTCGCCTTTCAGTGTCAGATTCGCCGATTCCAATCACAGACAACCCGCCTGCGCTCATGATTGCGCGGACATCTGCATAGTCTAAATTAATTAATGATGGCACTGCAATTATTTCTACAATTCCTTTTATCATTGTTGCGATTAATTCGTTTGCAACTGCAAAGGCCTGCTGTATTGGCAAGTTTCCTGCAATATCTGCCAGCCTGTTGTTGTCAATGACAATTACTGTGTCAGTGCAGTTTCTCAATTGCTTTAAGCCCCATTCAGCCTTGTCGATTCTTGCTTTTTCAATGTTGAATGGCATTGTGACTACGCCAATAACTATTGCGCCCTGGTCTTTTGCAATCTGTGCAACTACTGGTGCTGAGCCGGTTCCTGTTCCGCCGCCCATGCCTGAAGTTACAAATACCATATCTGCGCCTCTCATGTGTTCTTTTATTTCTGAGATAGATTCTTTTGCAGCTTCGTGTCCTTTTTCAGGGAAACCGCCGCATCCAAGTCCTCTGCAAATATCTTTTCCGATTAGAATTTTTTTGTCTGCTTCTCTGTGGTCCAGGTGAAGTTTGTCTGTATTTAATGCAATTATTTCTGCGCCTTTTACACCTTTCTTGTAAAGCCAGTCTGTTGCATTTATGCCTGCGCCACCGCAGCCTATTACTTTTATATTGGCTTGCCCAACTACGAAGTCATCTTCTACTTTTCCGCTTGATGCTTTCAGCGCATCTGCCATAATAAATTCCATTTTAGCCATTGCCTAAGAAGCCAGCACGTACGCAAACATTATATGCTCTGTTTAGTAGTTTGCTTAGTAAACGTGGCCTGCCCTCCTTTAGCAACCTCCATATGTTCCAAATTTTAATTGGATGTTTCATAAAATGAAACAACTAATATATAAATGATTATATGCCAGAGCATATAATTCGCTGGTGTCTGATTTTTTTCAGGAAATAAAAAAAGTTCCACTGGCTCTGCAGTGGAAATCCATACGAAACGCCTCCGCTGTTCGATTTTTTGTAACACTTAAAAAGTTAAGACAAATCACATTTCTGGTGAAAAAACTTAAGATTAATATTGAAATTAAATATTTGTTTTCACTGTGGTAAACCTACCGCAATAGTTGTAAATCAGTGTAACTTGGAACAGTTAGTGGCAGGCATATTGCATTAAATTACTACGCAACCTTGCGCGGTACGTCTGATTGAAATACTGATTGGAAGCGCAGGCTATTACTACAATCCCTGCAGGCAGGCAAGTGTGACTTTATTTCTTCTGCCCATGCAGGACGCAGGTTGCCTTTCTGATAGCTGTCCAGGGATAGCGGATCAAATTCTGCGCAGCGCTCATCGCTCGCAATCCTCTCAATCCGCGCACTAACAATATTCCACAATGGACTGCCTTTTGTATAATCGCGCGGGACAAGCCAGTGCACTCTGTCTGTTATTCTTTTATTATTCAATGCCTCATGGTATGCTGCGAGATTGCCTTGCGGATAAACGCAAATTACGAGTGCACCTTTTTTCCCAGCATATGCTGATATTGGTATGTCGCTCAGGCCATCGCCCATATAAATCACATTCTGCTGGGGAAGTTTATAGTCTTGGTGCTGGACTCTATCATCTACGTGCCTGCCTTCACCTTTTGTAATTCTTATCAAAGGCTTGCTCTTTAAGAAAGGAGATATAATTTCCCGCAGACCATCAAAGGCGTGATTCTTCCTGCCAAAAATCTGTCCGGACGATGATACTTCACTTGCAAAAATATCATCAACTTCATTTGCAACAGGACTGCCTTCAATAATTTCTCTGCTACCCACACTTATAACATAAGATGATACTGCTGCGCGGTCAGCCCATTCTTCGCGCATTTGTGTGAAAAATCCCGGTATGCCTGGCGCTAATTTCACGCGCGCGCCAATGCCTTTTAAGTATTCGCGGGTAATGTTTGGAAATACACCATCTCTTACATCCCAAAGAAACTGCTGTAAATATCCAACGCCATTATGCGCAACGCCCCATGCATTGCAAAGCTTAAACCAATCCAGAGGCTCTTTAATAGAAATCCGCACTCTTTTCACAGAGCCATCTTCTTGCCTGACATGCACAACAATTCTATCATACTGTTTCTTAATAGCATCAAAATGATCTTCTAGCAAAGGCTTCCACTGCATTTCAGTGCTCACAGTATCATCAAAATCTGCAGCAATACCTACTTTTGGCAATCTGCTCTCCAAATCAGACTTGGACATACAAATATATGCATCGAAACTGTTAAAAAAGCAGCGCAGGCCAGTGCGTTTCCTAATCTTTATAAATAAGCTAGTAGTTAATAAACCATGGCTAAGGTCGGCGATAGGGTTAAGGTGCAGTCCAGCGGTGCAGATTACGAAGGCGCAGTCATTCCATATTCAGGCAAGCAGAAAGATATTCTCATGATAAAATTAAATTCAGGTTATAATGTTGGAGTTAAAATTGACAAAAATACTAAAGTAAGTGTTATTGGTGAATCTCCTGGCGCAGAGGCAAGCCAGCCAGTAAAATACTCCCACAAGCCAGGCCTGCCCCACGTCACGCTTATTGCAACAGGCGGGACAATCGGCTCAAAGGTAGATTACAAAACAGGCGCAGTCCATATGCTGATGAGCCCCGAAGAATTGATTGCGAATATTCCAGAACTTACAGAAATAATTAATTTGAAAAAAATCCTGCGCCCTTTCTCGCTTGCATCAGAAGATATGTCATCTGCAGAATGGCAGAAGATTGCTGAAGAAGTTGAAAAAGAATTAAACGCTGGGGCTGACGGTATAATCGTAACTCACGGCACTGACACTCTGCACTACACTGCTTCTGCACTTTCATTCATGCTGAAAAACTTAGGCAAGCCTGTTGCGCTGGTTGGCGGGCAGAGAAGTTCTGACCGGGGAAGTTTCGACGGCGCGATGAATTTAATCTGCGCTGCGCACTACTGCAAATCAAACATTGCTGAAGTTGCAATTATAATGCATGCAGAGCCATCAGACAGCTACTGCTTTGCAATCCGCGGAACAAAAGCAAGAAAGATGCACACCTCGCGCAGAGATGCTTTCCGGCCGATAAATGACCTGCCGTTTGCAAAAATCTGGAAGGATGGCAAGATTGAAATCATAAATAAAAACCTCCGCGAAAGAAAAGATGGAAAAGTTTCAGTCGAAGGAAAGTTTGAAAATAAAATCGCGCTTCTAAAATATTTTCCGGGTGCAGATCCAGAAATTTTGAATTACTTTGTAAAAGAAAAATATAAAGGAATTATTATTGAAGCAACTGGCTTGGGGCATGTTGCAACACAGCCATTGAATAAGAAAAATTCCTGGCTCGAAGCAATTAAAAACGCGGTTGCAAAAGGAATTCTGGTTTGCTTTGCGCCTCAAGCTCTTTATGGAAGGCTTGATCCTTTTGTTTATTCTAACGCGCGGATTCTGCATGACTTAGGCGTTATTTATTTACAAGATATGCTTCCTGAAACTGCTTATGTAAAGCTCGGGCATGTGCTAGCTTATGAAAAGCACATTGAGCAGGCTAAGAAGATGATGCTGGCTAATGTGGCTGGCGAAATAAATGACAAAATACCAGAGGAATCGTTCTTATATTAATTTAAATTGAAAAAATATTTAAAAAAATAATATCTGGCTTACTTCTTTCCCCAAGCCATTATGCTAATAATTACAAAATTAACTATTGGAATTAGCAATAGCAAAGCCCACCAGCCAGGCCTCTTCAACCTTTCTGCAATCTGCCACCAGAGATACGTTGTTAAGATTAAAAGAAGTATGCCTCCAATGAATGGTATGAATGCTAAAAGTACCCCGATTGTCCACCAGCTCGGCACTTTTGCGATTTGCGTCATCAGGTAAATATTCGCAAACGGTATGAATGCAAGCCAGCCATCTTTTGTCTTTGTCCTCTCCGCAATCTTCATCAGCGCAAGCGACATGTAAATATAAACTGCAAGGCCCAGCAACAGCACAAACACAATCATAATTCCAATTGCTGCTGTAACTGCACTCATACTGCTAAACATTCCAGTAATTAAATTTGCATATGCCATGGCCATCAACTATATAATAAATTCAGGCTATAAAAAGATATTGAAAGAAAAAATCAGCGCTTTACGCGCTTAATTGGCTGTTTGCTCTTGGCAGGCTTGGCAGGCATGCCTTGGACTTGCTGTTCCTGCACTGAAGAGCCTGCATACATGCTATTTGCAATTGCAGAAACTTTCAGCAGTCCTTCGCCAGCAGGCGCATCACTCGGTACTATGGCGTCGATGCTGAAGTAACCAGTGCCAGGATTGCCGTTAACATCTAAGTCTGCAATGCCTGTTCCGATTTTGTAGTCCTGCAGTTGCTCTCCAAGTGCCACGTGTGCTTCAGTATCCATTGGACTGGCAATTAGATTCCACATTCCAGTATCTGCATCTCTGTATTCAACGTGCCCTTTGATGTTAAAGGACTGGCCTTTTGTTACCACTTTATTCGGGCTGTTAAATCCAACTTCACTCCAGTCAACTACAATTCTAGTAGGCAGTAAGTTTGCCGGGTTTTGGTTTTGTCCGTTGTTATTTTGCCCATTTCCCTGCCCGTTACTTCCACCCTGCTGTTGTCCTTGCCCTTGTCCCTGTTGGCCCTGCCCTTGTTGCTGCCCTCCTTGATTTCCTTGGTTTTGCCCTTGATCTCCGCCATTTTGTCCCTGGCCTTGGTTGCCGCCTTGCTGTCCTTGCCCTTGTTGCTGGCCTTCACCTTGTCCTTGAGATTGTCCTTGACCCTGGCCCTGCCCTTGTCCTTGGCTTTGTCCACTTCCTTGCTGTTGTCCCTGTCCCTGGCCTTGTCCGCTTTGTCCGTTGCCCTGTCCGTTTCCTTGGGATTGACCTTGTCCGGAGCCTTGGCCTTGGGACTGGCCTTGTCCGCTCTGGCCATTACCTTGCCCTTGACCTTGTCCCTGTCCTTGTCCCTGTCCTTGACCCTGGCCTTGTCCGCTTCCCTGTCCAGTACCTTGGCCTTGCCCTTGTCCTTCTCCTTGGCCTTGCGATTGTCCTGTTCCTTGTCCCTGTCCTTGCCCGCTAGAACCCTGGCCAGGTCCTTGGAATTGCCCATCAGAAATGCCGCTTGCTTTTGCACCTGACTGCGGGCTGGCTGTTAGGGTTTTTGCGAAAATAAACCTTGCGCCGGCAATTAATCTGCCGAAAAAGCTGTGCTGGCCCTGTCCATCAGAACCGCTTCCAACTCCTCCGGGCTGGCTTGATTCATAATCGTCTGGAATTAATGGATTTGGATCCTGCGAATCTCTTGTGTAAGAATCGCTATCTGTATTTGGATTTGTCGGGTCTGTGCCTGCAAGGTATTCATGAAGATTATTCCACCCATCAACATCAGGGTCATTCAGCTGTGAAATATCGCTGTCCTGCCACCCATACAAGCTCTGCGGATTCATCAGGCCTGCGGAATACTTATCTGCCGGCAATGTTCCGGCATCATCCCCATTAGTCGGGCTCAGCGGAAATATGCCCCACTCTGAAGAAATAGCATCGCGAATTTGTGCCTGCTTGTCATCAGGCAGTTCCTTGTAATTTAACTTATAAGTTTCCTGCGACTTTGAGTCCAGCTGTCTTTCATACCAAACACCCCTGAAATGGACTTCCCAGCCGTCAGGTGTCAAGTCTGCATCTGAATCTAGGTTATTAGGGTCAGTGCCCCATGTGAATTCATCTACATTGTTCAGCCCATCCCGGTCTGCATCTTCTTTCGCATCGCTTCCGTCTGTCGGATCAAGCGCAGCCACGCCAACAGGCCACAGCATCATTATCAGCACTGAAAAAATAGCCAGTGCGCGCTTGCTCAGACTATACTTATAGCTATAATCCATATTAATCACGCTATTGTATGGTGCGTAACGTATTTAAAATAAACTATGTATTTTTTGGGAAAAATGAAAAAATTTATATACTTCTTTCGTTTAATACAATAACTATGGACAAATTTGACCTGCGCGACAAGAAGATACTTTACCTTCTGCTGGAGAACGCTCGCATGCCTGCCAGCAGGATTGCAAAGTACGTTGGGCTAAGCAAAAATGCAGTCCCGTACAGGGTCCTGCGCCTTGTTGAAAAGGACGCCATCTGGAAATTCTTCGCGATAATTAATTATAGGAAAATCGGTGCGCGCACCTGCGATATTTTCATAAGGCTGCGCCCCAATCCAAGGCGCGAAAACGAAATCAAAAACTATTTCAGAAAGCACGCAAACGTTATTTCTGCAAGCCGGCTTTTCGGAAAGTGGGACTTATTCCTGCAAATCGCTGGAAAAAGTTTTTCTGAATTAAACAGCATCTGGCTGGAAATCGCAGCACACTTGGGCGATTCCCTGGACTGCTACGAAAGCAAGCTGATGAACTGGCAGATAAAATCAGATTACCAGCTTTTTCACAGCTTGAATTTAAATTACAGGCGCCCCGTAAAAAAAACTGACGAGAAAAAA
>JBBTAR010000006.1:0-1213 GCA_038044065.1 Nanobdellota archaeon | reverse complement strand
CGCAATGATATTTGATTTTTTAAACCTTTTTATGCCAATTACGTATCGCGCCTCATAAACCAAACTATCACAAAAAGAGATAGGGCGACTTTGCCTGAAATCACGATTTGCGAAACAAGCTTTTTAAATGGTTTTCGATATTGTAAATATATGTTGTTTCGAATAGTGGAATCAGAAAAAAAGGACTTCGTGTCATTTATTGATAATATTAACAAAAATAGAGATTTCGCAAGGCTTATGGCTAAAATCTATCCAAATCTGCATACTTTGACTGGGAAAAGGCAGGCCCATAAATCATTCTGGCGCCAGAACGCAGGCCTCAGAGCAGAAGCAAAGAAAACCGCATACAAACTGATTTTTCTCGATTTTGACAAAAAACTTGAAATCCTGACAGGCAAGCCATGGCTTCCAGAAAGGTGCAACCTGTGCTTTGTGCCTGAAAATGAAACCCACAGTACGCAAGAAGGCGTAAACTTCGGCTATTTGGCAGAAAGTGATTTTGAAAACACCAAGCTAAAATTCGCACAGGCATTGGCAGAGTTCAAGTTTAATTCCGAAAATCTTAAAGCAAAAAAGCAAACTATTCGCGAAATTGTAAAAATCTTAGTGCAATAATTCAGCAATAAATTTATAAATGCCCATTCCTGATTATTATTGAGGTATTGAAATGGTCACAAAAAAAGCTCAGGGACTGCCCCTAAATCTTATCGTGTTGGCAGCTATAGCAGCATTGGTTTTAGTATTGGTAATATCCTTTACTGTCGGCGGAAGCGGAGCTTTCTTCGGAAAAATTTACAGAGGCGGACAGACTGCTGTTGGAGACGAGCTGACTCTAGTTAAAACTACATGTACTTCTGCCTGCGACCAGGCAAAATTAACTGCTGCTGATGCAGCTTACAAAACTTCAACTTACTGCACAAGAACATTCAATGTTGATGTTAATAATGACGGCAAGATTGTAGATGTTGGCGTGAAAGGCGCACAGGGTTTCGTACAAGAAATTGGATTGAACTGTGGCAATGCACCAATAAGCACTGCCTGCGATTACTTGATTGGAAACGTAGCGGCGGCCTGTTAAAATGAAAAAAGCGCAAGGCCTGCCAATAAGTACAATCGTCTTAGCGATAATCGGCTTATTGGTTTTGTTCATGATTATTGCCTTCTTTACCGGAGCATTCGGCAAAGTCGGCAGTAATGTGCGAGAAGCTGCAGG
>JBBTAR010000005.1:0-5012 GCA_038044065.1 Nanobdellota archaeon | reverse complement strand
GGCGCCAGCAGGCTTTGTCTTAGGCATTGGCAAAACAGAGTCAGTTTATATTTACGTTACTCCATCCATCCGTGCTTCTGTTGGCAATTACAAGCTCGATGTTTTGGTTAATTCTGCGCAGGCAGGCCAGTCAGCAAAAACCCTCAATGTTGTTGTAAGTGACTGCCATTCAGTTGCTATCACTGCAGAAAGCAACAGCGCTGAAAGCTGTTCATGCCAGCCAAAAGATATAAAGTTCTCACTATCTAACACAGGAAAATACGCAGAGAGTTTTGCAGTTTCACTATCTGGGCCTGCTGCAAAATACGCAGCATCAACCTTAGGCGAAGTAAAATTAGCATCAAAAGAAACAAGAGAATTCACAGTGGCAGTAAACACTCCATGCAATGTTTTTGGAAAACAGGACTTAACTGTAACTGCTTCATCAAAAGATTCCAGTGCAGTTTCAATCGCGCAGGTTGCATTTAATTCATTGTCATGCTATGGCTTCGATGTCCAGCCAGATAAAAATTACATGAGCTTCTGTGAAAATTCAGAAGTAAAAATCCCAATTGCCATTAAAAATTCTGGCGCAGTTGACAACACTTTCTCGCTGGCCCTGGCAGGCCCTTCATGGGCAACGCTTGAAAGCACAAGCATTAGCCTGATTGGTGGAAGGCAAGGCACTGCTAACTTAATCCTATTCCCTGGGTTCGGAATCTCAGGCGATTTCAAGGCAAAAGTAAAAGTTACTGATAGCAAAAGCCAAACCTCTGTTGAAAAAGAAATTACTGCAAATGTCCTGAAGTGCCATGATACTGATGTAAAAATAGCTGCAGAAGAAGATACGGTCTGCCCGTTCACTTCAAAAGCATATGAAGTTTCTTTAGCAAATAATGGAAAATATAATGAAGATTATGCAATAACTGTGGCTGGCGCAGATTTTGCAACGCTGGATAAAAATTTCATACCAATGGTGTCAGGCAAGACACAGAAATTAAACTTAATTGTAAGCCCGAAAGATGTTGCCTCTGATATTTACACTCTGCAGGTAAAAGCAGAATCGCAGGGGCCATCCCGCACAACTTCAACAGACACTTTAAGGGTAAGAGTTGCGCCAAAAGAGGCCTGCTTCGGCGTCAAGACAGATGCAGCATTAACTAATGTAAAAGTTGCTTATGGCGAGGGCGCATTAGTTCCGGTTGTGGTTGAAAACAAAGGAAAAGAAACATCCACATTCAATCTCGAAGTCTCCGGCTCAGGCGCAGGCTATGGAAAAATGAATCCAGGCACAGTAACTCTGAAGGGCGGAGAAGCGCAGACAGTTTACTTGTATGTTGCAGTCCCGATTGATGCGCAGCAGAAAAACTACCTAATTACAGTTGGTGCAAGGCTGAAGGATGGCACTGTTTCAAGCTCGTCAACAGTTGATGTTTTTGTTGTAAAGCAGGGCGAGGAAATAACAAAGATAGTTCCGACAAACCCAATAGGCACAAATAAGGAAAACAGGACTGCATTGAATATTGGCGCGGCACTCAGCCCAGCAAAAGACCTGCTGGCAAGAGCCTACGCAAAGTTCAAGGCCATATCCAGAGCAAGAGGCTTTAATTTCAGGCTGCCGCACATCCCAACTTTGTCTGAAGTAAAAGCAAGGGCAAGGGCTGACTTATCTCTTGGAAAAGCAAAGGCAAGCAATGCCGTGGATTTAATAACTGGAAAAGCATCGTTGGCTCTGCCAAAAGTAACGACACCAAGCCTAGTGACAGACACTCTAAAGCAGACTTCAAAGGCAGACAAAGATCTGAGAAGCAGATTTTCAAATATTTTCAGGAGCGCATTTGCACCTGTAACGCCGATTATCAGCAAAGTAAAAGCATATGAAGCAAAGGCAATTGCTCTAGCAAAAAAAGAAACATTTGGCTACAAGAACTGGATGATTGGTGGAGCAGGCCTGATTGTCTTAATCGTCTTGATTGGACTAATTACAGCCATGCCTAGAAAAGAAGGCAAGGGAATCTTAGGCGGTTTCTGGGACTGGCTGGAGGAAGAGGATGAAATGGAAGAAAAAGTTGAAAACAAACCAGTGGACGTGAAGCCTGCAGAAGCAGTGCCAGCAGTGCAGCCAGAACCTGCAGTCCAGCAGAAAAAAAGCCTGTTTGCCAGGTTTATGGCTTGGCTTGAAGAAGATGGCGCGCCGAAGCAAGAACAGCAGCAAGAGCCTGCCAGCACAGCAGTCCAGCCAGAAAGGCCAGCAGCTGAAGCTCAAACGCCAGCAACACCTCCGCAGGCAGAAGCGCCAAAAGCAGAGCCACCAGTACCAAAACCAAAAGCTGTAAAGAAAAAACCTGCAAAAGGCAGTGCTGAAGCAAAGTAAAGATTAAGAACTGCTTTATTTTCTTTTTATCATGTATTTAGAACACAAAGGATACAAGCTCTACTGCGAAAAAGCAGGAACAAGAAAATCAGGAACGATATTTTTTCTTCATGGCTGGCTCGCAGATTCAAGGTTTTTTAGCTTCGCAAGGCAGTCAAAGCTTGCAGAAAATTATGAATTGATTTACGCAGATTATTTTGGATTCGGCGCTTCAGATAATCCTGCTGATGAGTCATTTCACACTATTGAAAGTTTTGCAGAGCAGGCAAAGGCAGTTGCAGACTTTTTCAAAATAGAAAATCCAATTCTAGTGGGGCATTCAATGGGTGGGATTGTTGCGCTAGAATATTCGCAAAAACATCCAACGAAAGAGATAATCATGTTCGGCACGCCAATGAAAAAGAACTGGATGCACAGTTTATATGTTTTTTTCGCAAAATACGGGCTGTCTAGGAGCATAAAGGCGCTGATAAATAGCCTGCTTGAAAGAAATATTCCCGATGAAATTAAAAATTCAAAAACCCCGATAAAACTTTTTTATGGGGAAAAAGATTACTGGATACGGCATGATTCAGAACTTCTCAAACAGCTTGGCGCAGAAAAGCACATAGAGTTAATTAAGATGGCTGGCGGGCATAACGCTCTGCTGTCAAGGCGAAAAATGTTTGGGATAGCGCTGGAAAACTTTTTGCTCAAGCCCCAATCATAATTAAGCCTTATACCTTACTTTATCATACCATGATTTGAATCTGACTGGCATTGCTCTGTAAACAGGCTTTACGAGTTTTTCCCGCATATTATCCATTACGCCCACAACTTCACCGACCACATAAGTTGGCTTTTCATTTTTCACATTATATTCTATGATGTCCTGCCTTGTCAGGAAATTTATAAACGAGGCGGGTAGCATCCCGTATTTTTTGCCTGTGCATGGCCCGCGCATCAAGTTCAAAACCAAATTCAAATAAGGAGTTTTCTTTTTTAATTTAATATGCTGCCATCTATCCCAGTAATTCAGGTTGTTTGCCTCGTCGTTGTATGTTTTCAAAAGCCCATCTTCAAGCGCTTTTTTGTACAGTGGAGTCCCTTCAAAAAATACCAAGTTATTTACACTGAGGTAATATGGCTTCGGGGTTTTCTGCAGGAGCCTTATTGTTGCGAGTATGTCTTCATTTGTTTCATAAGGATTGCAGCTTATTATATCATACATAACAGTCAGCTTGTCCTTGTACTTATTCAGAATATGCGCGCACTTCAAAACCTGATCTGCAGTAATGAACCGGTTGTAAATCTCATTATTCAGCCTATCGCTTCCGCTCTGGATGCCGATAATTATGTCTGTCAGGCCAGCCTCAACAAGCAGGCGGATTTTTTCATCGCTTACATCGCCGAAAGCCATAGTGGCAGGCTCTGCCAGGCATTTGAATCTTATTCCGATTTCTTCTTTGTATTTTTTAGAAAATTCTCTCAGCCAGTCAAGCCGTCTCACAGTAATAGTTTCATCCCTTATGTCAAAAACTGTTATTGATCGGAATTTGTTTTTCAGCCTTTTGAATTCTTCAATTACGTAATCAACGCTGTGAGTTCTTAGCAGGTCTCCCTTGCCTTTGTACAATGCGCGCAGTATGTTGTTCGTGCAGTAAGAGCAGGCCTGAGGACAGCCCCGTTCTGTCTGGAAAAAAATCATGCCGGCCAAGTGCCGTTCTTCAAAGGGAATAAGTTTTCCGTTTTCCAGAATCCACTGGTCTTCTATTTCATAATCTGGGTGGGCAAGCTCATCAAGATTGTTTGTTGGTGCGCGGACTGGATTTTTATATTCCTTTCCATCTTTTCTTAGCCATAGGTTCTGGACCGCTGACAAGTCATCCCCTTTTTCCATCTTGTTTACAATTTCGACAATTGCTTCTTCGGCTTCGCCGACAACAATCATGTCGCCGAGTTCAAAACATTTTTCCGGAAAGAATGTTGCGTGAGGCCCGCCCCACAAAACAGGAATATTATTTTTTTGGAATAAGTCAATGAGCTGTTTTGCCCTGCCTGTCGTGCTTTCCATGGAGCCTATGCCGACAAGCTGGCTGTTTTTAGCTTTTTCAAATACTTCTTTTAGCTCATTTTTAGAATACCGTCTTGTATAATCTTCTGCCAAAGGAAGGAAAATCAGCAGGACTTCATGCCCTTCCCGTTCCAGGCAGGCAGACAAGGTTCTCAGTCCCTGGTCTGATGGAAAAGTTGACGTAGATATTAAGGCCACTTTCATGCCATTTATAAAAAAGTTAATTTTATAAGTATTGCGAAATTTCAGCACACTACAGCTCAATTTCCATCAGGTCTTTTGCAGCAATTGTGCCTTTGAAAACACTTTTTGCTTCCCTCAGAAGAACAGAAACATCTTTATACCTTTGGCTGAAATGCGTAATGATTAATTTTTTTGCACCTGCTTTTTTTGCGAGTGTTGCTGCATCTCTCGCAGTCATGTGCCCGAATTTTTTTGCAGAGTCTTTCAATTCGTCTGCAAATGTTGATTCACATAGCAAAACATCAGAATCTTTAGCTAGTTTTACTAAGTTTTCTGCGTAAGCAGAGTCAAGAACATATGCAAATCGTTTTCCTTTTTCAATTTTAGTTGCATCCTTTGCTTTTATTTTCTTTTTATTCCAGA
>JBBTAR010000004.1:0-3100 GCA_038044065.1 Nanobdellota archaeon | reverse complement strand
CCGTAGTCTCCTTGAGGCGAGGCGCAACTGAACTTTGTTCAGTTTGCGTTTACCTACAAATATACATAACTCTGATTTTTGAAAGTTTTAAAAAGGTATCCATTTATTGCAAATAACTCGAATCCCGGACATCCGGTTCGAGGAATGGAAAATCCAACAGGATTTTTCATATTAATAAAATTAATACATTTTTAGCTCTTTTCTAATATCTGCCAGAAGTATGGCAATAACAACCAGAACAATGCTTGCAAATGCCATGAAAAATGCCAAAAGCGATGTCCAGCTCAGCAATTCAAGGACTCTTGCTGTCGCTGCCATCTGCAGAAGCCACAGGACTGAAATGCTCCAGATAACCAGGACTGCTATCAAGCCGAATTCGACTGGATCTGGCTGTTTGACTTTTGTCGGATGAATCAGTGCCATGTGATTTGTTTGCTTGCGTGAATTAAAAGTCTTTCGCTATGTTATCTGCCACCGACATATTTATATTATGCACATTACAGCTAAAACCATGTCCACTGAATATAGCCAGCTAGATGGGGAGAAAGTTGCCTACAAAGGCATTTTCAATTTTGAAGAATTATACGAACACCTTTACAACTGGCTCGAATGGCACAAGTTCTCAATCCGAGAAAAAAAATACAAGGAAAAAGTAAAACCCGCAGGCAAGGAATATGAAATCGAATGGGAGGCTGAAAAAGATATTGACGGCTATTCCAAGATGGTTGTGAAAGCTAAGTGGCTGGCTGTCGGAATTTCTGATGTCGAAGTTGCGAAAGATGACAAAAAAATAAAAATGCAGAAGGGCGACATTGAGATAAAAGTTTCTGCTAGCCTCGTAACAGACAAGAATGATGAATGGGAGCAGAAATTAGCTTTCAGATTTTTGAAAAACTTTTATGAAAGATATCTTTACCACGACATGATTGAAAGTTACAAATCTAAGGTATGGAAGTCTGGCTGGGATTTTTATAACGAGATAAAGGCCTTCCTGAACCTATACCGATTCGGGCAATTGGAAAAGGTTTTATAATGCGGATATTTAATTACCTGCATGGCCTTTGATAAAAAAGCACTTACTACTCCTGTAGCTATGATTCTGGCTTTGATGATGGTTGTTGCGGCAAGCACCTCTTTGCTTTTCTGGGTTACGAGACTGCAGGGGCAGGAGCAGGGGTACATAGAAGGCTCACAAACAAAACTATTAGACAATCTCGCGTCTTGCGCAAATATTCCGCAGATGGATTACAACGTACTTACTAATGTTTCTAATTTAATTATGGCTAATTGCGGAAATAAAGACCTCGATATTGGTGACGCTTTGATAGAAGATAGCGGAGTTGTATCAAGCCAGCCTTGCGGATTCAAGCTAAATTCTACTACTTGCAATGCCTGCCCATTTACGCTGGCAACAGGCAAGGTAAAAGCAGTTCAAATAATTTGGAATATGACTGGGTGCATGGCATACATAAATAAAGGAGAAAAACACCAGCTGACACTTTACATTGATAAAAAAACAACTGTTTCAAAGACATTCATACCTGAAGTAATTGTTTAATGCCATATTGCTAATAGTATAATCACGGCTATTGCAAACATTTATAAATCATCATATTGCATCTTAATTAGAGAAATCACTGAATCACGCTCATTAATCATCGCCGTAAGGCAATTAATAGCTTTTGGGCAGTCCCATGAGGGGCTTGCTCCTATTAGTAGATTTCTCAACAAAATAAAGGTGAAAAGTATGGCAAAAATAAGTCCGGTACAATCTGAACAAGTTCAGATGCACCGACTTAAGGAGTAAAAATGGCAAAAATAAGTCCGGTATCAATAAAATACATAATACATGCAAACTTAGAACTGACAGGCGTAGCTGACAGGCCAGATATAATTGGCGCTGTTTTCGGGCAGACTGAAGGCCTGCTCGGCTCAGACTTAGAACTGAGAGAGCTGCAAAAATCAGGGCGAATAGGCAGAATAGATGTTAAAATAGACACAAAAGGCGGACGAACTTCTGGAGAAATCCTGCTGCCAAGCTCAATGGGCAAGGCAGAAACTGCAATTATAGCAGCTTCATTGGAAACTATCGAGAGGGTCGGCCCGTGCGATGCAAAAATCAAAGTCACAAAAGTTGAAGATGTAAGAGTCTCAAAGAGAAACATGATAATTGAAAGGGCAAAACAGCTGCTTGCTGCAATGATGACTGAAATGCCTGATTCCCAAGCATTGACGCAGGTCATAACTGAGGATGTAAGGACATTAGAAGTCACAGAATACGGCAAGGACAGGTTGCCTGCTGGCCCAAGCGTAGACTCTGAAGAGGAAATAATCCTCGTCGAAGGGCGGGCAGACGTCATAACCCTGCTCCGCTACGGAATTAAAAACGTAGTTGCTATGAAAGGCGCAAAGCCATCTGAAACAGTCATTGAATTAACAAAGACAAAGACAGTAACTGTTTTCGTTGACGGCGACAGAGGCGGGGATCTAATCTTGAAAGGATTAGTCGATGCAGGCGCAGAGATTGACTTTGTTGCAAAAGCTCAGGATGGAAAAGAAGTTGAAGAGCTGACAATGAAGGAAATACTAAAGTCCTTGAGGGGAAAAATTGCGTGGGAACAGCTGAAAGGAGAATACAAAAGCGGAGAAAACACGCACCACGTAACTCTTCCAAAAATATCCAATGGTGAAGAGGAAGTTGACGAATCTCCAAGAGCGCAAGTTTCAAGGATGCAGGCCATTCCAACCACACAAACTTCGCGGTTTGAAGAGCGCAGGCCAGCACCCTCATCTTCAGCACCAAGCAATGTGAATTTGAAAAGCCTCAAGCCAATGGCAGAAGAATTAGTCGGCACACGCGGAGCAATCCTCCTGAATGACAAGCTAAGTGTTCTTGGCAGAGTTCCTGTAAAAGAACTCGAAGAGACACTGCAGAATCTCGACGGCGTTTACGCGATTGTAATGGATGGCTCTGTTGAAGCAAAGCTGGCAAGGACAGCAGACGATAAGGATGTCAAATATATCATATCGCCAAGCGCAACTGCAAGGCCGAGAAAGGCAAAATTAATTACGCCAAATACGCTTTAATTAATTTATTTTT
>JBBTAR010000003.1:0-1120 GCA_038044065.1 Nanobdellota archaeon | reverse complement strand
CACATACTCAATGAAGTTGCAGGACTGCTTGAAAATAGAATATGAAAAAATAAAATAAAATGATAAATACGCACTTATCTCTTCTTGCCAGCCGCGAAGTAGGCAATCGCGCCTAAAATGCTCAGTGGAAAGAACCAGCCAGCCAGTATTATCAGTATCCAGCCAACCTTACTGCCCGTGTCCAGCTTCTTGTTCTGGACTGCATCAATCAGCGCCCCAAATACAACAGCAAGCGTTATCAAGCTAAGCAGGCCAAACCCGCCCCAGCCCATCATGCCACTCATCCAGTTAAACCCCATCATTCCGCATCCGCCGTAAAATACCATTTTTCCCCTTATTATGAAAGCCAAGCTAGCCAAGCCAGCACAGCAATTATAGCCATATCCGCTAAAACAAGATAAGTATTACGCTTATTTGTAAATTTCATCCCGAGGAATTTTACTTCTGTCCTGCCAAGCAGCATCCCCATGTGGAAGAGCATGTCTGCGGCAAAACCGCCAACCAAAACCTTTGCGAGTTCAGAAATCAATGCCATTACCAAAGCCTCCGCTTATTCTTTGTAACTTTGCCATGCAAATCACGCCATGGCTTGCAATTACGCACTTTAATAAGTTTGTAACTATGCCAGAGATAGTAATTACCCTGCACGAGGGCTATGAGAAAAAAAATAAAATTAAAAATACTTCTTTTGCTTTATGGACCAATTCCAGGTGCATGCAAACAGCCAGCCGACTAAGTAGCCAACCACGAATGTTGCGATAACTAATATTATTGCAGTCGTCCAGTCAAAAGGCAGTATTGTCGCGGAAGTGCTTATGAAGTGCAGGCCTGTTATCCAATTCACTAGCATCTGCCCGTTTCCAGACATTACTGCTAGCGCCCAAAGCGCGTGCATCAGCGCGGAGAAACTTCCCAAGCCGAATGCTGTTTGTTTTTCATTTAGTTTTGCCATGATTACCTCCTTTTACATAGCTTGGAGTTGATTATTTTAATAAGTGTGTAACTCCTTTTATGTAATTTATGCGTCTTCAGTCTTCAGTTCTGAGTCTTCTGAGCCGAAACAGCGAAACCTTTGCTTCTGCAAAAACTTGAAAAAATAAATAACAAATAAAAACTAACT
>JBBTAR010000002.1:9924-13740 GCA_038044065.1 Nanobdellota archaeon | reverse complement strand
AATAGGAATTAATGTAACTGCAAGCGCATCAAATACAACGGTAAAAAACTGCATAATAAACGATTGGACAGAGGGCATACAAGATAATTCTGCTAATTCGCTGTTTATCAACATACGAGGAAGCTCATGCATAGATGGTTTCTTTGCTGGCAATCTGCCTCAGGCATCAGGAACAAAGGTTTTGGACAGCACCTTCAACAGTAATGTCTATGGCATTAACGACAGAGGCTCAAATACTAATTTCACTAATATTACTGCAAATTCAAATTCGAATTACGGAATCATATTTGATGGCAAGACTACGGGATTTGCTAATATGATAACTGCTAATTCAAATAGCTGGCATGGTATCTTTTCAGCAGGAGGAAGCGGACACACAGTAATTAATTCAATAATTAGTAATAGTGGCAGGGATGGCTGGCGTGCATCGGGAACAAGTGTCAGTGGATTTAATAACACTTTTTCAGGTAACGCATGGGTGGGATTTGCGAATATAGATAGCACTTTAGGCACATTTGAAAACATGACTTTCATAAACAATACGCAGTGGGATATAAATGTTTCCACAACTACCACAGTAAACAATTTAAGAAACTTGGATTTAATTGGCAACTCAAACATAACCTTAACTTCTGCCATTGCAGTAGCACTGAGGAATGGGACTGCGCCAATGGCAGACCCTGCTAACTATACAAACATTTCAAAGTGGATTAATGCAAGCGCAACTGCTGGCAGTCCTTTCATGGCAATTAACATAACTTACTTAGCTTCGGACATACCTGCTGGCTGGTTTGAAGGGAATTTATCATGGGCTAAGTTTAATGGGACTGGTTGGGTAACAAATGCCTCGCTATTTACTAATGATTTCGGAGTTGATACAGTTAATAACATTGTTTGGGCCAATATAACTGACTTTACAGGCAAGGAGCTGATGTTTGCGCCTCTAATAAATAATATAACTTCTACTGCCGATACTATTGTGCCAATAATAGCTTATGTTGCGCCAACAGAAGTGGCTTTTGCTAATTTATCAAGGGGAAATATCATAGTAAATGTAACTGCCACAGATGCAGGCGGATTAGACACAATAATTACAAGGCTATTTAATTCAACTTCGCTTTATAATACATCAAGTTCAACAACTTCACCATTTTATTTGAACTTTACTGGCTTGGCAGATGGCACTTGGTATTTTAATTCAACTGCAAATGATACAGCGAACAATGAAGCTTCAACAGCAACAAGGCAGGTATTAATTGATACTGTTAATCCAAGCATACAGATTAATTCTCCTGCAAATGGTGCTAATTACACAACTGGGAGTTTTACTGCGAATATATCTGGCTCAGATACGAATTTCGTAAATCTTACTTTGAGATTATATAACTCAACAGGCTTGGCGAATGAAACAACAATAACTACAACGAGCTTGCAGGTAACTTATTTTGGATTGGCAGATGGGACTTATACTTTTAATGGAACTGCTTCGGATTTAGTGGCGCATGAGAATAATACTGCAACAAGGACTATTTACATTGATACTGCGGTTGCTAATATACAGTTTGTAACGCCAACAGAAGTGGCTTTTGCTAATCTGACAAGGAGAAACATATTAGTAAATGTAACTGCTTCGGATAGCAATTTAGCAAATATAACAATCTACTTGTTCAATTCAACTATTTTGATTAATGAAACGACAATAGCAACAAGTCCGCACTATTTGAATATTTCTGTAAGTGCAGATGGCACATATTATTTTAATGCAACTGCAACAGATTTGCTCGGAAATAAAAACAGCACTGGAACAAGAACGATAAATATAGATGCAACAATACCAAGCATACAATTCGTAAGCCCAACGGAAGCAAATAATTCTTATGTAACTCGGAGATTTATTTTAATTAATACAACTGCAACAGATACTAATTTAAAAAACATAACAATTTACTTATTCAATACGACAGTATTAATAAATGAAACAAGCGCTGCAACAAGTCCGCTTTATTTAAACATATCTGTAAATGCAGATGGCAATTACACATTTAATTCAACTGCTTATGATGTGAGTGGCAATGCTAACAGCACAAGCACAAGATTAACAATAGTGGATACAGTTAAGCCAGCAATTAATTTTACATCGCCAACAGAAACAAATGGCTCTGCATTAACAACAAGAAACATAAAAATAAACGTGACTGCAACAGATACTAATCTGGCAAATATAACTGTTTATGTATTTAATTCAACAGGCGCATATAATGAAACAACAACAACTACAAGTCCGAATTATGTAAGCGTATCCGTAACTGCGGATGGAACATATATATTTAATGCAACTGCAATAGATTTATCTGGAAATAAAAACAACACAGACACAAGAAGTGTGTCAATAGCTACTAGCAGTCCTGCAGCTCCAGCCACTACAACTCTAGCAGCAGGCTCAAGCGCTGGTGCTGGTGGTGGAAGTATTGGCACTCGCAGTGATTCGATTGCAGTTAACTTGGAAGCAGGAGGCCAGCCAGCTCAAATTACTGGCTTCTCCAGCACAGTAGTCCAAGAAATCAGCATTACTGCAAACCAGAAGACAGATGCTGTTTTGGTTTCTGCTGGATTGCTAACGCTACCGCCGAAAACAGAATTGGAAAATGTAATAATTTACAAATATCTTGAAATCAGAGCATCTGGTTTGGATGCAGATAGGATATTATCTGCGGGTATAAAATTCAAAGTTGAAAATAATTGGATACAACAAAATTCAAATGCAGAAACAATAGTGCTTTACCGCTATTCGAATGGCTGGCAGGCCCTGCCAACAAGAATGGAATCTGCGGATGCAGAATTTACTTATTATTCTGCAAAAACGCCTGGCTTCAGCCTGTTTGCAATCGCAGGAGATGCGCCTGCGCCGAAGAAAGAAGCAGTTGCTGAAATAGTAAATAAAACCATCGAGATTTTAAAGTCAATACCTGCCACAGTCATACCAAAGCAGACTAACTTTAATCTCAGAATAAATCCAATTACTTTGCTCGGAGTATTAGCAGTTATTTTGCTTGTGATTGGTATCGGCAGTATTGATTTCAAAAAATTAAAACAAGCTCTTGCTGTGCACGCAAAGGAAAATAAACGCTTGAAGGAATACCGGTTGGCCCTGAAGAGGAGACTGCTGGCCCGGGCAGAAGAAGAGCACTTTGCGAAAAACGTCCGCTATGTAAGCAAATCCTTTTCATCACTCGAAGGATTATTTAAATCGCGCAAATTTGCAATGGCAATGTTATTTGTGCTAGCTATTGGCGGATTTATTGCTTTGGCGCAAAATCCCGCATCGCAGAACTTTGTTACTGGCGCTGTTGCGAGTGTTTCGGAAATAAATATTCCCGCAATCGATACTTCGTTAATCAGTCCAATCTACATATTAATCTTAGTCCTGGCAGCAACATTGGTTTCTGGCATGGGCTATTATGTTGGAAGTGCAGTCAAGCAGAAGCATCTCGCAGCAAAGCCGCAAGTGATTCGCAGGCCAGCATTCCGCGCGCCTGTTGTTCCAAATTATGAATGGGCACAAAAAAGCATTAGAGCAGTTCAGAAGGAGGAACCAATATTAATTCAAAAGAAACCTGCGCAAATTATTCCATCGCGTTCTGCGCCAATCCAGTTAAAACCACAAATGATTCTAGAAACAGCAGTTAAGAAAGAAGTGCAGAAGCTTTCTGCGCCTGCTGTGCCAATGATTTCTGAAAAGCCTGCACGCCTGCCAAAGCCTGAAAAGATGCCAAAGCACTATCGCGTTGCAGAGGAAGATGTGAGGCTGGCCAAGAA
>JBBTAR010000002.1:5274-9824 GCA_038044065.1 Nanobdellota archaeon | reverse complement strand
AAAGTAGGCAGTGCTGGAAGATTTGGGGCAAGGTATGGCCTCAGAATCAGAAAGCAAGTCGTAGAAATAGAGAGACTGCAAAGACAGAAGCAAAAGTGCCCATTCTGCCTGAAATTCACAGTCAAACGCCTGTCAAAAGGCATCTGGGAATGCTGGCACTGCAGTATCAAATTCGCAGGCAGGGCATATGAGCCAGGCATCACAGGCAAGCCAATGTTAGATGTGCAAACATCGCAGTTATTTGTTGCTGAAACCGCAAAAGAAGCCAAAGCTCCAAAATTAAAATCAAAGCCGCATGAAGAGGTAAAAGAAAATGTATAAATGTTTGGACTGCCAGCATGAGCTGACTCAAAAAGACATAGAAAAGAGAATAATCTGCCCATACTGCAGTTCAAGAATAGTTGCAAAGTCAAGGCCAAGCCAGCCGAAAAAAGTCAAGGCACGCTGATTATGGGTGCTTGAATTGTTTATATGCGCCGTGGTGCCCTAATATAGAATAAATAGTTCCTGGTTTGAGTGCGCATTGCCGGGCTAGTTCTTCAATTTGTTCTGCGCGTGGCAGCTTCCTAAAATTGCGCTTGCAGTGCAATCGCGCATATTTGCGGATAACCATTTCATAGTTTATTTCTGCGCCTCTTCGCCGCGCCATCCTCGCATTTGTTGGAACAAGCCCTCTGAGTTGCCGGTAGTTCCCTGCCGCAACCCTGTAATGCATTACCGTATCTGGCTTGTAACCCAGCCAGTTAGCAATAATCTCATCGAGTTCTGGCGAGTCGCTGTTCTCGTATTTTTTAAGCGATTTTAACGCGAAGTATGCGGATTGTACAATTTCAAATAACTGATGCTTGGGAATGCTAACGTGCTGCAAATACCTGCTGGCCTGATCGGCAAATACGCTGAACACTGTAACTGCGCGCCGTGCCCGGCTAACATGGCTTGGCGTTATACTCAAGTCTTCGCACTCAGCAATAATTTTGTCTCGCTCTGAAAACGGAAGTTTGCTGTACCTTGGGTCGTGGCACAAATACAAGTGCAGTTCCTGCACCAATGTGAAAGTATCTTTTAAACTTCTGTGCATGTAGATTTTCTGAAAGTTAGCTTTAAAAAACTAAACCTGCAAGCAAAACAATGTTTTCCTCAAAAATAGAGATTAAGGGCGCAAAAGAAGAGCTTGATGCGTATTTCAGTGCCCTTGAGCCAGAGGAAGGTTTTAAAACCGAGAGGGCGGGCTACAAGCTGAAAAAGATAGCAGGCGGGCTTATGGTTGAAATAAAAGCAGAGGATGCAACTGCTTTCAGGGCAGTAACAAATACTATCGCAGGCTTGATATCAATTGTCGAAAAAACAATCAAAGAGGCAAAACATGGCAGATAAAGAAAAAATGCAGAAAGGCACAAAAGAAAAAATTTCAGAATTGCAGATGCTCCAGCAAAGGCTAACAATGTACGGCGCGCAGAAACAGCAGTTCCAGATTCAAATGGCAGAAATAGAAAATGCTCTCGAGCAGGTTGGAAAGACGAAAGGCGCGGTCTATCAGCAGGTTGGCGAGATTCTTGTTGAAAAAAACCACGATGAATTGAAAAAAGAGCTGGGCGAAAAGAAAGAAGAGAACGAGTTAAGAATAAAAACAATTGAAAAACAGGAAAATAAAATAAAAGAGTCTGCACTGGCACTTCAAAAAGAAATCCAAGGCGAATTGAAATAAGCTTTTAAATTGATTTTTGCATTTTTATTCATGAAACTCGAAAGGCTTTACCTGCCAGCCACAGTTGTCTGGGCTGTCGGATTATTCATTGGCTCTGTATTGCCAGCTACAACAAGGCTGGCGCAGGAACTTGAAGTTTTAAATTTTAAAGGGTTTGGCTTGCATCTAGCCAGCTATGCTGTTTTTGGCATGCTGTTAGTTTTAACTCTCGAGAATTATAGATTTAAAAATTACTATTTTTATTCTGTTCTGATTGCCGTAGTTTATGGAGTTTTGCTGGAGTTGGTGCAGGTAGTTGTCCCTGCCAGAGATCCATCCGCTATAGATGCGCTAGCAGACACGATAGGAGCGTTTATAACTGCAACAGCATATGCGTTTAGAAACAAAAAATGGAGCTGAAAGAGTTTTTGAAAGGGAATGTACTTGCCGTTGCCAGCGTCGGCGACACAGATGCCTGCACGAGCTTTGTCCTGCTGAGGGAGCTGGCCCGCACGCTGAACCCGAAAGCCCGTATGGAATTCGCATTTTCGAGCGCATTAAACAAGGAAGGCGCGAAAATTCTGAAAATGTTTAACTTTCAAGTAAAATTAATCGAAGACATTCCGCTTGAAGATTTTCCGAAATTAATCCTGCTGGACACACAGACAAATAATATTCCAGATTATTTGAAAAAGAAGGAGATTTTCGTAATAGATCACCACGAGAAGGCCTGCGAACTGCCGAAAGGAAGCATTCTCGATTCTAATTCCACAAGCACTGCTGAAATTCTGCTAGGGCTTTTCAAAAAGTATAAATTAAAGCTGACTGACAAGACTGCAAGGGCAGTCCTGTTCGGCATAATAGCAGATACTTCTGGCCTGCGGTTTGCAAAAACAGAAACTTTCAGGAATGTTCTGGAAATTCTAGATGAGTTCAAGTTCGAATACCAAAAAATTTCTTCAGAATTGTTCGAGGAAAAGGACATTTCAGAAAGGATTGCGTGGCTCAAGACTGCAAGGCGATTGGAATTCCGGCAAGTTCACGAAAAATTAATTGCCATTTCAGAGATTGGCGCATTTGAAAGCTCGTCAGCCTCAAAATTAATCGGCCTCGGCGCAGATGTTGCACTGGTTGTTTCAAAAAAGCCGGATGAAGTTAGAATTATCGGCAGGGCAAGGCACGGGATAAACCTCGCAGAGATTTTTATTGCAGTTGGGAAAGAGCTGAAGGGAACTGGAGGCGGGCATGCAGGGGCCTGCGTGATGAATTTGCAAGAGGGCAAGGAAAAGGAAGCAATAAAGCGAGTGATTTCAGAACTTGAAAAAGTTATTTGACTAAAAATTCTACTGTATTTTTAATGTGCACAACATCGCCTTCTTTTAATCGGCTGGCAAGATCCATTATAACTTTCGCTGCTGCGCCATCGACACGCCCGCGAGATAAAACATCTCCAAGGTCTTTTCCACGCGCCACTGGTGCAGATTCAGGAGGGCTGTGGCAATCCAACTCATATATGCCATTCCGCAATATTAATGAAAGCACTGGCCCAGTCGTAGTTGTTTCGCTGCTGGAAAATCCTTTCGGCGAGCCAGAGTAATCGCCGCTAAAACCACCATCCCATAATACCATGCCAAACTAAGTTGAGTAAATGTTTTAAATCTTCCGCTGGCAGATGGTTCTAAAAATGCGGATTTTCCCTCTAAGAAAACATTTATATACTCGTATCTTAGATGTAAATTGGAGGAAAAATTAAAATGGTAAGAAAACCTTTTGGAGGCATGACAGTTTCCTTTGCGAAATGCGGATGCACTGGCAAAGAAATTTTCGGCTCTGGCGCAATAGCACCAAGCGAAATGACAAAAAAACTCTGGAAACACGTCAAAGGCTCACACGGCGGATTAATGCATAAGTAAATTAATAACCTATTATTTTATTTTTATTTCTTTTTGGCTTTTTCACTCTGTTCTCTGAACCCCTGCAAATAACCATCTGCATCCATTGCAGCCATGCAGCCGAAGCCTGCCGCTGTGATTGCCTGCTGGTATTTGAAATCCCGCGCATCGCCGGCAACAAAAACCCCCGGAACAGAAGTTTCCGTCTGGTTTTTTACAACAACGTAGCCTTTTGCATCTAATTTTATTTTTCCTTTTAGAAATCCTGTGGCTGGCTCGTGCCCAATAGCAATGAACGCGCCGGAAACCTTTATAGTTTTTTCTTTATTTGTTTTATTATTTTTTATCATAACTGCTTCGAGATTTTTTTCTCCTGAAAATTCCGCAACTTCGGAATTAAATTCCCATTTTATGTTTTTCCTTGCCTTCGCGCGCTGCTGAAGGATGGCCTGCGCGCGTAAAGTGCCGCGCCTATGAATTACAGTTACTGTTTTGCAAATATTTGACAAGAATAGAGCTTCGCGCATGGCAGTATCTCCCCCGCCGACAACAACTATGTCTTTATTTTTGAAAAAATATCCATCGCAGACTGCGCAGGTTGAGATGCCCCTGCCTTTGAATTTATATTCTGAAGGAATGCCAAGCCATTTGTACGCAGAGCCAACTGCAATGATAATTGTTTTTGCGGAAAATTTCTTTTTCGTTTCTGTGGTTATTTCAAACGGCTGTTTGCTTGTATTTACCGAAGCCACATTGTCGTTGAAGAATTCTGCCCCGAGTTTTCTGGCCTGCTCCGTCATCCGCTTTACTAATTCAGGCCCTTGGACTGCTTCAGGAAAGCCAGGGAAATCTTCAACCTCTGTTGTGAGCATCAGCTGTCCGCCAGGGCTTTTCCCGCCGATAACTAGAACTTTTCTGTTAGCCCTGACTCCATAGATTGCTGCGGTGAGGCCGGCTGGGCCTGCGCCGATAAT
>JBBTAR010000002.1:0-5174 GCA_038044065.1 Nanobdellota archaeon | reverse complement strand
GCAATCTTCAGCAGCTTTCTTAGGGCTTGCTCGTCATAGCCCACAATGACCTTTCCGTTAATATCAATGACAGGCACGCCATTCTGCCCGCTTTTCGTTTCCATTTCAAGAGCAGCGCCATCATCAACAGATACATCTACTTCTTCAAATTCTACTTTGTGCTTTTTCAGAAAATCTTTTGCAACAGTGCACCAAGGACAGCTCGGTGTTGAATATACCTTTACGTTTGGTTTAGCCATGTTTTATGATAAAAGCATACTATTTAAAAGGGTTTTTGATTGAAAATAGAAAATTAAAAATAAAAGAATAAAAAACTAAGCCAGCTCTTGATCAATTACTGCCTTTAATGCGCTGTATGGCTGTGCTCCGACTACGCTTGCGTAGCCCTTTTGGCTGTTTCCAATGAGGAATGCTGGCGTGCCTGATACACCCACCCTCTGGCCTGCCTGCGTGTCTGATTGCAGTTTGCTATCGTATTTCTTGCTGGCAAGGCAGTCGTCAAGCTTCTTTGAATCTGCGCCCGCAGTTATAGCCAATGCCCGCATCTTAGCGACATTCTCTACATCTGCCTGATTTTGGAACATAGCATTTATTGTTTCCCGGAATTTGCCTTGGTCATTTGCGCACCAAGCTATTTTCATTGCTTCTGCACCAGTCCCATGGCCCGGGTAATAATTGAAAACCAGCTTAGCTTTTCCGGTGTTCACATAGTCTTTTATTATGCCAGGGATTGCTGGCGTCCAGCCTGAGCTTCTGCTTATCAAGTAATCCATTACCTGCTGGTTTCCGCCAGCAGCTGCTCCGCAATACGGGCAGGATGGGTCTGAAAATTCAATTATTGTTAATTGAGCATTGGCATTTCCAATGGTAGGATTGCCAGCGCTTGCAGTGAACTGCACTCTCTGATTGCCTGTTTGCTCCTGTGGTGTTGCCGCGCCAGAAGAAGTTTTGTTTATGATTCCAAATCCGCCAGTCAGAATAGAAGCAACCAGAATTATTGCAAGAACTCCTGCAATTATCTGCCAGATTGTGCTTTCCCTTAGAGTTATTTTTCTTTCAGCTGAATGAGGCTTTTCCTCGCGTTTATGTTCGTGTTCGTGATGTTCAGTATGCTCGTTTTCGCCGTCCATTTTATTTCTCATGCCAAATAGATTTATAAATTATCGTTTACAAGCGTGAATATGGCTACAAAACCCGCTTTAAAGAGAGAATTAGGATTATTTGAAGTCACTATGTATGGCATGGGGGTAATTATCGTCGCTGGAATTTACGCGCTAATAGGCAAGGCAGCAGGCCTGGCTGGCAATTCTGTTTGGATGTCATTTCTCATAGGCGCTTTTCTTGCAGCATTCACAGGGCTTAGCTATGCAGAATTGGTTTCCATGTTCCCTAAAGCAGGCGGAGAATATGTTTATGCCGAACATGCATTTGGAAAAAGATTTGCTTTCCTTGTTGGCTGGCTTGTTGTTTTCGGAGGAATAGCTGCGGCAGCAACAGTTTCTCTTGGATTTGCAGGATACCTTTCTGCGCTTTTAAAGACACCAATTGTTCTCGCAGCAATTGCGCTTATCGTATTATTATCTCTGCTAAATGTATGGGGTGTAAAAAAATCTGCAATAATAAATGAGATCGGAACTTTTGTTGAAATTGGCGGGCTTATTATCATTGCGGTTCTTGGATTTAAATATATTGGAAATGTAAATTACTTTGAAATGGCACCAATGGGCTTTCCTGGCATCCTGAGCGCTACTGCATTGATATTTTTCGCATTTTTGGGATTTGAAGATATTGTCCGGCTAGCAGAAGAAACAAAAAATCCAAAAAAGATTGCGCCGCTCGCACTAATTCTTGCAATTGGCATCAGCGCAGTGCTGTATGTCCTGATTGCAGTAACAGCTGTTTCTGTTGTTGGGTGGCAGGCCATTGCGCAGTCATCTGCTCCGCTGGCGCTTGTTGCTGAAAAAGCATTTGGGGCAAAAGCTTTTGCGGTTCTGGCCGTCATCGGCTTGTTCGCGACACTGACAACAGTCCTTGTTACTCTTGTGGCAAGCTCCCGTATTTTGTACGGCATGTCAAAGGATGGCGGAGTGCCAAAGATTTTCGGCGCGGTCAGCAGAAAGTATTTTACTCCATGGGTTGCAGTCCTTTTCGTAGGAGTAATAGCTGCGCTGTTTGCCATGTTTGAAAAAATAGAATTAGTAGCTGCGATGACTGACTTCGCGCTTTTTGCAACATTTGCGATTGTAAACCTCGCGCTGATTGTTTTAAGATACCATGCGCCTGACACTGAAAGAAGGTTCAGAAGCCCTCTCAATATTGGAAAATTCCCAGTGCTTGCAGCTATTGGCGGATTTGCAAGCATTTTCCTAATATTCCATCTCGAGACAAAAGCAATACTGGCTGGCTTTGCCCTAATTGGACTAGGCATCTTAGCGTATGAGTTAAAAGAGCATTTCAGATGAAAAGGTTCACATGGACGGTAATAACTGTTGTTTATGTACTTTTAGCTATTGCGATTGTTTCTATTCTGGCTAGCGAATTTTTATTCAAGGCACAGCCAAAGGAAAGGTTTTTCGAAGCCCCGCAGGTCGCGCAGTTTATTGAAAATGTTACAATTCCAGAAACAAAAACCGCGCCGAAATTCTATCCTGCGCCAGATTTTGAATTGGCGTATGTCAAAGGAATAGTTATTGATCCCATGGCAAATCTCAGTTTGTTCATGCTAGCCATCCAAGAAGCAAAAGCTCTTGGTGCTAATATAATCACGATTGCTCTTGAAACGCAGGTAAGCGATAGGGATGCTCTTGAGTTTGCAGGCCAGCCAACATTTGACTGGAAGCCTGTTGCGATTGCGATGATCAATGAAGCACACAAGAGTGGACTGCAGGTTGAGCTGAGGCTGATTGCAAAGCGCGATACATCAAGGGTCCCGAAAAACATCACGCACTATGTGGCTGGAACAAGCGCATTTTTCAAAGACTTGGGTGATTTTGCGCAGGAATATGAAGTTTACATGCTCACTATTTACGAAAATATCGAAGATGAATACGCGTTTTATAATTATAAAGACAGGATAAATGAGTTCCTGCCTGTTTTTCTGGGAAATACGACTTATTTCTATAAAGGAAAAGTCGGAATCGGATTTTCTGATGTTAGCCTGATTGATGATAAAAAAAGTTATGATATTTCGGGATTTAGTTATCTGATTTTGAATTCTTATCCGAGCGCGAAAGTTCCATGGGGTGATTATCCGCAGAGAGTTGCTGATTTAGTTGATGTCGGCGCGAAACTCGCAGATAGGCATGGCGTGAAGACCGTAATTCTCGGAGGCTGGGGGCTTAACTCAAACCCAACTCCTCCGTATGCTATTTCAGTAACTGTCAGCACAGCGCAGGAAAAAAGCGCATATGAAAATATCAGAAGCAAGCAAATTGGAAAAGTTGGTGGCGTTACTGTTGCATATGCTACAAAAGCTTACGGTGTGAGGGGAAGGCCTGCTGAAGATGTTGCTATGGATTGGTTTGCTAGCGCATGAAGCCTCTGAGTCTGTTGTATGCAGTTACTAATTTTCGCAGCGGAGAATAAATCAATCTTAATCTTATGAGAGATAAAAACATCTCTGGCACTAGTTTCACGAATCTTTTTGAGAAATTAAACTGCCCGCCAGCCTTTGATTCCCAGACTGTCGGAATTTCTTTTATTTTGAAGCCTTTTTTGTAAACCCTGAACAAAAGATCAATGTCAAATGCAAATTCAGTGATGCCAAGTTCCGGCAGGACTGCATCAAGGGCTTTCCTGCTGAGGATTTTTGCACCGCATTGCGTGTCTTTCACTGGCAGGAGGAAAAATGCCCGCACTAAAGCGTTGAACCCTCTGCTTCCGATTCTCTGTAAGAGCGGTTCTTTTTTTAATAATCTAGCCCCTCTGATTTTTCTGGAGCCGATTACGCAGTCCTGGCCAGCATCTGCGGCAGTTATCAAGTCGTGGAATGCCATTGGCGGAGTGCTTCCATCTGCATCAACAAAGCCAACCAAGTCGCCTTTTGCGATTCTGAAGCCTGCAATTACTGCGCCGCCTTTCCCAAGCTTTTTTTCAGAATAAATATACTTTATGCGCTTGTCCCGCTCTGCGCAGGCTTTTACAATATTTATCGTATCGTCTGTTCCTTCTATAACAAAAATAAATTCAAAATCAGGAAGGTGCCTTGAGAAGTAATCGTGGTATGAAACTATTGTTTTTCCAATTCGTTTTTCTTCATTATATGCTGGAATAACTATTGACAGCTTCATCGGAGCAATTATGCTGATTGGCAAACCTTAAATATTTTAAAACTTACCCCTCTGCATGGCTAAGGCGATAGTTGCTGTTTTTGCGGTATTTGCAGCAGTCCTGGTGCTAGCCAGCGGGTGTGTTATGCCTATTGAGAAAATTAGCATAAAAGCAGAAGATGGAATTGTAATTGCTTCGTATTATTATGACAATGAGAATCCGAAGGCAAATGTCCTGCTCTTGCATGCCCTTGGAAGAAATAAAGCAGACTGGGATGGCCTTGCAAAAGAACTTCAGAAAAAAGGCTACGCAGTCCTTGCAGTTGATTTCAGGGCGCACGGCGAAAGCTGGGGCGCGATAGGAAGCCAGCTTGATTATCAAAAATTCATTCTTGATGTGAAAGCCGGGGAGTTTTTCCTAAGGACAGAACATCCAAGCAAAGAATTAATCATTGGCGGCGCAAGCATCGGCGCAAACCTGGGTTTGCAGTTCGCCAGCCAGAATACAGATGCAAATGTTACAAAATTAGTTTTGCTTTCTCCTGGTTTGGATTACAAAGGCATTGCAACAGATAGGTTTATTGAAGACTATAGTAATTATATTTTTATCGCAGCTGCGAAAGACGATATTTATGCTTACAACTCCGCGCAGGAACTTTCACTAAGGACAGCCAGCCCAGCCAGCAAGCGGACTTTTATCTTTGTGGATGGCATCGCGCATGGAACTTTCCTGCTAAACGATAAGGCTTTCAAAAAAGGTTTGATTGACTGGGTTATAAAGTAATTACTTAGTCATCGGAAGCTTGCCATTAAATTCATTAATGACTTGTTTTGTATTTTCTTTCTTGCCGGACATCATTGACGAAAAAAGTTTCTGCATAAATTCATTCTGGACAGCTTTTTCAT
>JBBTAR010000001.1:0-6460 GCA_038044065.1 Nanobdellota archaeon | reverse complement strand
GAATCAATCCTTGCCAAGATACAAAAAACAGGAAAGTATGAATTTAAATTATCAAATGGTGAAAATGCAGAAATAATAAAAGAAGATCTGGCCATCCAGAAAGCAGTCCCTGCAGAATTATTCATGCATGGAGCTGGAAATATTATTTATTTTGAAAAGCCAGAGACAAAAGAAATGCTGGCCTCAGGATTTGCAAGAGAACTTACTAGAGGCATTCAGGACTTGAGGAAGAAGGCTGGCCTGCAGAAATCAGACCGGATTAACCTTGCAGTTGCATGCGAAAGCTGGCTGAAGGATGCGCTGGCTGGCAAGCTGAATGATCTAAGGGATAAAATCGGCGCGTCAAAGATTGAATTTGTGCGGCCTGCTGACATTGCTAATAAAAAACACAAGAATTGCCTGAAAATTAGGCAAAAAGACTTTGAATTCGGCTTCTCATAGCTATGCATCCGCGGGGCGCAACTTAACGAAGTTCGGCTTGCGCAAGGCTGATAATTTCTTTATAAATCCTTTATAAAGGTTTATAAACCCTCCTTTTTAAATACTAACAGGTGTACTATGGCTGTAAAGAAAACTTCTAAAAAAGAGATTAAAGGCGTTTATGCAAAAACCGAAAATGTGGTTGTGTCTGCAAATATTCACAGAGACCTGCCGCTGGAAAAGCTAGCCAGCAAATTGGAACGGGCGGAGTATAACCCTGAGCAGTTCCCGGGCCTGATTTATAAGTCAGACGTGCCGAAATTCTCAGCATTGTTATTTAGTTCTGGAAAAATAATCTGCACCGGCACAAAATCCCTAAAAGATGCAAAGGCGGCGATCGCAGTTATCATCAAAAGGCTTGGCGCAATTTCGATAAAAGTAACCGGCGAGGCGGAAATAGCTGTCCAGAACATGGTTGCGGCTGGCTCTGTCGGCGGAAAGCTGAATCTAAATGAAATTGTATTCAAATTCGAGAACACAGAATATGAGCCAGAACAATTCCCGGGCTTAGTTTATCACTTGCCGGACTCGCACATTACTTTCCTTTTGTTCGGCACTGGTAAAATAGTTGTAACTGGCGCAAGATCAGAAAAAGAAATAATTGAATCTGTCTATGTGCTGAGAGACCAGCTAAAGAAAGCAGGCGAACTTGGGCCTGCGAATTAATTTTTATCTACTTTCTACAACTTATTTACTTCAATATATCTTTTTTAGAATAGAATTCTTTATAATCAAAAGCAATAAGCCCTTATTGAGGTGTGTGGGCTGTGCCATCTGAAGAGCTGATAGAAAAATTCAGGAAATTCATAGAGCAATTCTATTATGATGAGCTCCTGAACTGCGTAAGAAAAGGACAGCAGGCCCTGCATATAAATTTCGGCGCTCTTTCAAAATTTGACCTGCAGCTGTCGGAAGACTTAATGACTGCTTTCAAAGAAGTTTCAGAAAGCTGTGAAGAGGCAATAAAGCAGTTTGAAATTCCGGATGCGAAATACCCAATCCGCGCGAGATTTATAAACCTGCCGAAATCAACAGGCGTGCAGATACGCGCAATAAGAAGCACGCACCTTGGAAAATTAATTTCGACAGAAGGAATAATCAGGCAGTCCTCTGATGTCCGCCCGCGCGTAACTTATGCAACTTTTGAGTGCCCTGGATGCGGAGCGCAGATTCTTGTGGAGCAGAATTCGCCGAAATATAGAGAGCCATCACGGTGCACCTGCGGGCGAAAAGGAAAATTCAAGCTGCTTGATAAAAAATTAGTAGATGTGCAGAGGCTTGTCGTAGAAGAATCGCCCGAAAGCCTGGAAGGCGGGGAACAGCCGAAAAGAATTGCAGTTTTTATAGAGGAAGACCTTGTTGATCCAAAATTAGAGAAAAAACATTACCCTGGCACGAAAGTCCTAGTTGTCGGAGTTGTGAAAGAAGTACCAATTATTTTGAAAACAGGCGGCATAAGCACCACTTATGACTTGCTTGTTGAGGCAAATTCAATCGAAGCAAAGGAAGAGGAATTTGAAGAGATAGAAATCAAGCCGGAAGATGAAAAGGTAATTAAAGAGCTGGCAGAAAAGCCGAATGTTTATGAAAAACTGCGCGATGCGATTGCACCATCTATTTATGGCTATGAAAATATTAAAGAAGCAATTGTCCTGCAATTATTCGGCGGAGTAAAAAAAGTAAGAGAGGATGGCACTAGGACAAGAGGAGATATTCATATGTTCCTCATAGGTGATCCTGGCAGTGGAAAATCGCAATTACTTAGATACGTGGCGACGCTGGCCCCAAAAGCAAGGTACACTGCTGGCAAGGGCTCAACAGCAGCAGGCATGACTGCCACAGTTGTAAGAGATGAATTCATGAGAGGCTGGGCATTAGAAGCTGGCATCTTAGTTTTATGCAACAAAGGTGTTGCCTGCCTTGATGAAATGGATAAAATGTCCGAAGAGGATTCTTCTGCAATGCACGAAGCCCTGGAACAGCAGACAGTAACAATCGCAAAGGCTAATATTCATGCAACTCTGCGCGCAGAGACAACTGTTCTTGCTGCTGCAAACCCAAAATTTGGCAGGTTCGACCCTTTCGCGCCGATTGCACAGCAGATTGACATGCCAGCCACCCTGCTGAACAGATTTGACTTGATTTTTCCAATCAGAGACATCCCAAATGCAGAAAAAGATGAAAGGATTGCCCAGCACATTCTAGATTTGTCAAGGGAGCCGGAAGGAAAGAGAGCTGAAATATCATCTGAACTTCTAAGAAAATATATTTCATACGCAAAGCAGAGGATTTCGCCGAAAATGACACTCGCTGCAATAGAAGAAATAAAAAACTTTTACGTAACACTCAGGGCGTCTGCTGCAAAAGAAGAAAATGAAATAAAATCCATTCCAATTTCTGCGAGACAGCTCGAGGCACTTGTAAGATTGTCAGAAGCATCTGCAAAAGTAAGATTATCTGACAAAGTTACAAAAAGAGACGCGCAGAGGGCAGTATCTCTGCTGAAAAGTTCCATGAAAGAAGTTGCTTATGATACTGAAACAGGAAAATTTGATATAGATAGAATTACGACGGGAATTACTGCGACACAAAGAAACCAGATTTCAACAGTCAGAAAAATAATCGACTCTCTCCATGAAAGAGTTGGAAAAAACATCCCAATGCAAGACATACTAACTGAAGCAGAATCAGAAGGTATAGAAAGGGGAAAAACAGAGGAAATACTTGACAATCTCAAGAAAAAAGGAGATATATTCGAGCCGAAACCCGGCTTGATTAGCAAAATAGGATGATAAAATGGTAGCGTTAAAAGCAAGGAAAAGAGAAACTGCACAAAAAGTATGGATTGTTGATTTAATCAATAGTCCTTTTACTGCCGCTGAGGGCTGGAACCCCAGCACAGTTCAGGTTGACGGCAGGAAAGTCGCCCGCGCAAGCATTCTTGCAACTGTTGTTGCGAAATTTGCATCAGAAGACGGCAACTATGCTTCAATAACCATGGATGATGGCACAGAAACAATCAGAAGCAAGGCATTCGGGCCAGATGTTGCCAAATTCGCCAATGCCAGGCCAGGAGCTCTTGTCAGATTCATCGGAAAGGTAAAAGAATACAACAGCGAGAGATACTTGAAGCCAGAGATTGTGCATGAAGTAACTGATCCAAACTGGGTTATTGTCCAAAAAATAGAATTATCCCCGCCAGACGCAGCACCTCCAGCCCCAGAGGATACAAAGTCAAATGTTCCAGAACACGTTGCAGAGAATGCAATAAAAGAAGAAGACTTGGGAGTGCAGGCCAAGATTCTGAATCTCATCAGGACTATGGCTAATGCAGAAGGGGCGGACATGGACTTAGTAATGGCGCAGTCCCAGATGGAGTCTGAAGATGCGAAAAACATAATCATTGGGCTTCTTAAGGCTGGAGAAATTTATGAGCCAAAGAAAGGCAGGCTTAAAGTGCTGGATTAATGGAACACATTGCAATTCTTAAAAAATCCTTGAAACTAACAGAAAAAATTTTAGATGGGCGAAAAACAATTGAGTCGCGATGGTATTGTGCCAAGTATCCGCCATGGAACAGGATAAATGCCGGCGAAACAATTTATTTCAAGGACTCCGGAGAACCAGTAACAATCAAAGCAGAAATTGAAAAAGTTTTGCAGTTTGAACTTTCGTTGGAAAAAGTTAAGGAAATACTTGCAAAATTTGGCAGCGAAGGTAAAATATGTATTCGTGACTCAAATGAAACTTTTGAGCAAAACAAAGATAAAAAGTATTGTATCTTGGTGTTTATTAAAAATCCTGAAGCAATCGCGCCATTCACTATTAATAAAAAAGGTTTTGGCTTGATGTCTGCATGGATTTGTACAAATGATGTTGAAAAAATAAAAATCAAACCTTCTTGAATCTTAATCCGACAACATAAACTTCAGGCGAGCGTTTTTGCGAAGCTTTTGGCTTGTAAACTACAACTTTTTCAAAGCAGGCTTTTGCTTCTTTTATAAACTCATCAGAGCCAGGCCCTTGGAAAAGCTTGCAGACAAAGTGCCCATTGTTGCGCAGGACTGCTTTTGCAATCACAAGGGAATTTTGCGCAAGGGCGATGGAAATGCCTGCATCTGCGGCTTTGAACCCTGAAAAATCGTGCGAAAGGTCTGACAAAACTACATCAACGCTTTTAATTTCGGAAATAATTTTTTCCTGATGCTTCAGAATATTTGCGCGGATGAAAGTAAAATTGGCTGGCAGGCCAATCACCGGCTGGATGTCTACTCCAAATACTCTGCCGCGCTCTCCAACTAATTTAACTGCTATCTGGCTCCAGCTCCCGGGTGCTGCCCCGAGGTCAACTATGATATTATTTTTCTTGATAATTTGGAATCTTTCCTGTATTTCCAGCAATTTGTAGGCAGATCTGGCTCTATATCCTTCTGCTTTTGCCTTTTTGTAATAAACCTCTGACTTTCTCTCAATATGCCATTCTACCATAATAAAATCTGCTAAAATCTATTAATAAAGGCTTGCCACCGAATGCTATTAAAGATTTGTTATTTTTTATAATTCATGAAAGCTGTAATTCCGGCTGCTGGCCTCGGAAAGCGATTCCGCCCATGGACTTTTGGAAATGCAAAAGAAAATATTCCAATAATAGATCCAAACACAGGCGAATTTACTTCAACAATTTCTTTGGTTACGAAGGAAGCAATTGCCGCGCAGCTTCGCGATATTCTGCTGATAATTTCTCCTGAAAAATTTGCAATTCCGCGGCATCTTGTAGAATTAGGGCAGAGCAATCATGCAGACTATCGCATTCTTACTGCCTGCCAGCCAACTCCGCGCGGGCTGGGAGATGCAATAAGTTATGCCTGCAGCTTCATAGGGCCTGAGCCTGCATTTGCAGTGCTGTTGGGAGATGATTTTTACGACAAAAATCCGCTGCCGCTATTAATTAAATCATACGAAACAGTCAAAAGCGCAAAGTTCGGAGGCATACTTACTGTGATGCCTGTTTCTGCAGAAGAAACAAAAAGATATGGCATTGTCGGTGTTTCAAATGGCCCTGAGCCATTCAGAATAACGCAGTTTGCTGAAAAACCACAGTCAAATCCTCCGTCGAATCTTGCAATAACTGGCAGGTACATACTCAGCAGAAATATTTTTGATTATGTGCGCAGAGTGGCGCCGGACAGCAGAAATGAAATCGGCCTGACGCCAGCTCTAGAGCTGATGCTGGCTGATGGTTTTGAATTTCACGCAGTGAATATTCAAGGAACAAGGTACGATGCCGGCGATCCAAAAGGCTGGTATGACGCGATAAAAAATATTGGCGGAAAATTTTACGCATAATTAGCTTATTGCAACAAATTGTAGAAACATATATAAACTTACTGTATGCTTGATGCAATAGTTTGTGAGGTGCAAAATGAAAGGTTCGAAAATATTTTTGAGGGAGAAGCCAATTGAGCTACTCCTGTGCTTGACGAGGGGCAATACGAAAGAAAAATATCCATCGCTTTTAGCGAAGGATTCAAAATGTACATACTCTCATACAGTCCACCTGCTTCAGAGGATGGAAAAATCCGAACTAGTGAATTTCGAGAAGCAGGGAAGGCTGAAGTTGGTAACTCTGACTAAGAGAGGCGAAGATGTTGCGAGTCTATTTGATTCGCTTGGAAAAACATTGAAGCAATGAGGTAAAAAATGGCAGAAACAAAAATAACCGGATATTGTGTTAAGTGCAAGGTAAATGGAAGAGAAATTAAGAACCCTAAAAACGCGCCTATGAAAGGCAAATCAGGCCCAAGGCCAGCCGTAAAAGGCACCTGTGCTGTTTGCGGTTCAGGCATGTATCGAATTGGAGCTACTGTTTAACTAACTCATACTCCAATAGGTTTTTATTCTCTAATTTATTTATATTTTTATGTTGCAATCTTTAAGAGATGCTATTGATGGCTGGCGGCAGGCAAGAACATTTAGGCGC